>NZ_DXLC01000001.1:0-7204 GCF_019414905.1 Streptococcus sp.
TGTATAAGAGACAGGTTTAAAGAGTTATTATGTTTTTCCCTTAGATTGAGTTCGTATCTAGTTTCTTTTTATACTAATTGAGTACTCATTAGTAGATAAGTTGTTAAAATTAGTGACATTTATGACCTTGGCGAATGTGTAACATAGAAGTATAATAATCCTGTAGAAAAAATAAGGAGAGAAAATATGTTAGTGCTAGTTGTTGCCATTTTTTGGATTTATAAATAATAAAGATAGAATAGGAAGGTCTATGTTAGAACTAAAAAATATTAGCAAAAGTTACGGACAAGGGACGCTAAAAAATAATGTCTTAAGAGAAATAAATTTTAAGGTAGTTGAAGGAGAATTTGTATCGATAATGGGACCATCAGGTTCGGGCAAATCGACATTTATCAATATTTTGGGACTGATTGATTCTGAATTTGAAGGAGAATATATATTAGACGGAAAAAGTATTGAGAAGTTAAATGAAAATCAACAAGCAAGTTACCGTAATCGTGATATTGGATTTGTTTTTCAACAATTTCATCTTATTGATGAATATACTGTTAAAGAAAATATTTTATTATCATTCCTATATTCTGACCAACAGCCAGATATAGAATACATTGATAGTTTATTACAAGACTTAGGACTTATAGATAAGATGAATGAGTACCCAAGTCATTTATCAGGCGGACAGAAGCAGCGAGTTGCTTTAATTAGAGCTCTTGCTCATAAACCTAGATTTCTTATAGCGGATGAACCTACAGGTGCATTAGATGAGAAAAATAGGAATGAGATATTGCAAATTCTACAAAATTTGAATCATTCTGGAACGACAATTATTGTAGTAACTCACGATGAGTTTGTTGCCAGTCATTGTAGAACAAGGTATCGAATGAAAAATGGGTATCTAACATCTGAAGGAGAAGGATTACATGAAGTTTAAAAAGCTGTTAATAGATACTCTAAAGCTGTTAAAGAGGAATAAAAGACAAAGTATTCTGACATCCTTAGCCATCACAGTGGCAACATTTGTTTTATTAGTAATACTATCAAGTTCTTCCTATACAACTTCTACATTAGGTAATGATTTAAAGATAGAAGAAGACACAGCAACAATGACTTATACTCCTCAGAATATGTTGGATATTAGAGGGTTTACACAGGAAGATAAACAATTGGTTGAGCAAACTATTGGAAAACATGCAAGACTTTCTTCCAGCTCTTATGCTTTGTATGCTGAAACGTATTTTAATGATTCTAAGCAGAATCTTAGTTTTCGAACATTAGGCGATTTGAATAAGAATGGTTTAGTTGTGCCTGCTTTATTAAAAGGGAGAGCATTAGAGGAACTAGATGGAGGTGTCGCTATTAGCGATAAGGCTCTCATGTCATTGACTCGAAAGGAAAATATTGAAACTTTTTTAGGAGAGACTATCAATATATCTGGAAAAGAATATCCAATTCAGGCAATATATTATGGATCAGCTGTTAATGAAAGATTACCTTCTTTATTGGTTACCAATGAAATCAAAGAGTTACTTTTAGGAGGAAGAGAATATTTTGATGAATTAGTGGTAGAAACTAATCAGTTGGAGAATATAAATAAGGCTTTATCTGCTTTAGATACTTATGGAACATTCCGTAAGGAAGGAACCTATGCATATATAGATAATAGAAGGGTATATGAGGAAACAAAGGCCCAAGCTACTACAATATTAAATTTCATTGCACTTTTATCAAGCATTTCAATTTTTGTAGCTGGTTTTGGGGTTATGAATGCTATGTTGTCTTCTGTTAGCGAACGTAGCAAGGAGATAGCCATTCGTCGAGCTTTAGGGGCTAAAAAATCTGATATTTATCAATCGTATATGATGGAGGGGATTCTTTTATCGCTTCTGGGAGCTATAACTGGTATTGGAGTAGCGATATTATTTGTTGTTTTAATGAACATGAGTGGTTTTGTTACGACATTAACTCTGGATCATATTTTGATTACTCTATTCACAACGGGCGTATTTGGAATTGTATTTAGTATTATGCCTGCAATGGTTGCAGCAAATAAAAATGTTATTGAAGGTCTAAGGTAATGATGGATGTGAATTTAAAGGAGGTAAAATGAAATTTACAAAAATAGATAGAGTATTTTCTCTATTGCTAATTGTGGAATTTACAATATGTTTTTTTACACTAGATAATTTTAATCTTTTTCAATTTATGCTGTTTGTACAAATTATACCATCAATATTATTAGCTTTGTTATCGGGAAGTATTTCTTCTAGAAGTAAGCACAGCTGGGTGTTATTAATTATTTTTGGAATGATCTATGCCTTAATGATGTTTGGAATTTTCAGAGTTACTCCTATGACGCTTATAGAACAAAATACGATTCAATCTGAAACTTCCGTATTTACATTTAATAGAAATTTACAGTTAGGAACTTATTTTGGATTTTTCTTGCAGGAATTTTTACTAGGAGCTTTTATTTGCACTATTTCAAAATATTTTGGGAGAATTAAACAAGGGAAATTTTAATGAAGCCTGCATTAAAAAGAAGAATTGCTTCTGCAGTTATTTTTAGAAAATGATATTATTGAAATGGTGTAACATTTGGAGAAAATTATTTTTGAACGAAAAAGATTTGAGTATGTCGGTCCTAATAGAAAGCAAGTAAAGGACTTTATGATTCTAAAAAATTTCATGTCTAAGACAATTCAAGTTGAAATCAGAGTGGAGGGATACTTGTTAGAACTTCTTATTTTAAAAGAGATGAGTACAGAATTTTATAATTTAGATTTTCTTTCTTTGCCCTATGATGTCAATATAGATGTGAAAGAAGTTGTAGAGGATATTGATTTAACAGTCTATAAGAATAGTAAATATAGGGAGTTTAATTTCTTTAAAAATATTTGTAAATGATATTTTTGAAAGTCTATCCATCCCTATATTAGAATTGCTACAACAAGTTTTCAATACTTGTTTCAATTGAACATACTAAAAACCGAGCCTAAGTATTAAACTCTTAGTCTCGGTTTTGATATTTCTTAAAGAATAGCTAGGTTTATTTCAATTGATCTGTAATGTCTTTTGATAGCAACATTCCTAGATGATAAGTTTTATTGATGTAAGCAATGACATCATTGATGTTTTCAGTAGTGTGAATTTTCTCTTTGATGTCAGCCCTAAATGTTTCATCCTTCAAAAGTTGTTCTTGGTAGAGCCTTTGAAGTCGTTCTTTTTCGTACTTATTGAGTAGAAAAAGGAATACCAAGCTAATTACAACTAGGACATAAGCATATTGGCTCATAGGATATCTCCCTGTATGATAAAGAAGTAGTAGTGAGTAAATTGAATTAGTCAATTCAAAATAGCAGAACAAGTCAGCAAAACTTGATAAGATTTTTGATAGGCCTCTAAGCCAAAGTCCGTATAGGCTTTAGTATTAGTTACTTAGATTGCTTTGCAATCAAGTAATTTAAAATATTACGACATGAACCAAACCAAATCGATATTATTGGGTTAGATGAATTAGTAAAGCGTTTAGACAAGTATCTCTAATTACGACGTAAAGAAACATAAATCGATAATATTTATGTTTCTTTACTAGTGAAGCGCATAGCCAAATACCTGATAGGATTTGGCGTTAGTTACTTAGACTACTTTACAATAAAGTGATTAAAAGATTACGACGTCATGGTCTCTAAATCGATTATATTTAGAGACCATGACTAGTGAAGCAGTTAGCTAGTCCGCATATAAGCGGCTAGCGTCTAACAATTAGGAACTTTAGTTCCAATTGTTAGTACTGAATCACATCTTCTCTGGCGCTTCTACTCCAAGCAAGCGAAGGGCCTCTTTGAGAACGACTGCAGTTGCGTAGCTGAGGGCTAGACGGCTGTCGCGTTCTGGGCTTTCATCCAAGATGCGCGTATGTGCATAGTATTTGTTGAAGGCTTGAGCCAGGCTAATTGCAAATTTAGCAATGATAGAAGGTTCAAAGTTGTCCGCCGCACGGTTGATAATACGTGGGAAGTCTTGGATGAGTTTGATGATTTCCCAGCTTTCAGCATCATTTAAGCTGTAATTAGCCACTGTTTCTGGTTTGAAGTCTGCTTTACGTAAGATCGATTGGATACGAGCGTAGGCGTATTGAACATAAGGTCCAGTTTCCCCCTCGAAGGATACCATAGCTTCTAGATCGAAATCATACCCATTTGTACGGTCGGTCTTGAGGTCATAGAACTTAATGGCTCCTACCCCGACAGCATGCGCTACCTGGTCTTTGTTTTCCAGTTCAGGATTTTTTGCTTCAATTTGAGCTTTGGCACGGCTAACAGCCTCTGCAACTGTAGGCTCTAGCAAGATGACATTCCCTTTACGAGTAGAGAGTTTTTTCCCTTCTTTTGTAACCAAACCAAAAGGAACGTGAGTAATGTCGCCACTCCAGTCGTAACCCATCTCTTGCAAGACAGCTTTGAGCTGTTTAAAGTGGGCAGATTGTTCTTGGCCAACGACATAGATAGATTTGGCAAATTGGTATTCATTTTTACGGTAAAGGGCTGCAGCCAAGTCACGTGTGATATAGAGAGTTGCACCATCAGATTTTTTGATAAGGGCTGGATGTTCAATTCCATATTTCTCAAGATTCACAACTTGGGCACCTTCTGATTCAACAAGAAGGCCTTTTTCAGAAAGAATGTCTACAACTGCATCCATCTTATCGTTGTAGAAGGCTTCTCCGTTGTAGCTGTCAAATTCAACCTTCAGTTCATTGTAAAGGCGACTAAATTCCACTAAACTTTCATCACGGAACCATTGCCAAAGAGCGAGAGCTTCCTCGTCTCCATTTTCAAGTTTACGGAACCATTCGCGTGCTTCTTCATCCAAACTTGGGTCATTTTCAGCCTCAGCATTGATGCGGACATAGAGTTTAAGAAGTTCATCGATTGGATGAGCTTTTACAGCTTCTTCGTCACCCCATTTTTTGTAGGCAACAATCAGCATCCCAAACTGCTTACCCCAGTCTCCTAAATGATTGACCTTGACTGTTTGATAACCGATTTTTTGGAAAATATGTGACAAGCTATCTCCGATAACAGTTGAGCGTAGGTGACCAATAGAAAATGGTTTAGCGATATTGGGACTAGACATGTCGATAACAACATTTTCTTGTTTGCCAATAGTTTGGTCAGCATAGTGTTCTTTTTCAGTGATAACAGCTTGTAATACTTGAGCAGAAATGGTAGATTTATCAAGGAAAAAGTTAACGTAAGGGCCTGTTGCGACAACCTTTTCAAAGGCTTGGCTGTTAATTTTTTCAGCTAGTTCAGTCGCAATCATTTGAGGTGCTTTACGCTCGACTTTTGCAAGAGAAAAAGCAGGGAAAGCAATGTCTCCCATTTCTGAGTTTTTAGGGGTTTCCAGTAAATTTAAAATAGCCTCTTGGTCCAGGCTATCAATGACGCTAGCCAATTCGCTAGCAATCAATTCTTTTGTATTCATTAAGAGCTCCTTTTTGGACTTTTCTACTATTTTATCACAATTTTAAAGAAAGAAGAAAAAATTTTTGAAATCTCCTATTTTTTTGGTATAATATAGTTATAAAATTAGTTATAAATATTCACATAAGAGGATTTTATGAGAAAAAGAGATCGTCATCAGTTAATAAAAAAAATGATTACTGAGGAGAAATTAAGTACACAAAAAGAAATTCAAGATCGGTTGGAGGCGCACAATGTTTTTGTGACGCAGACAACCCTGTCTCGTGATTTGCGCGAAATCGGCTTGACCAAGGTCAAGAAAAATGATATGGTGTATTATGTACTAGCAAATGAGACAGAAAAGATTGATTTGGTGGAATTTTTGTCTCATCATTTAGAAGGTGTTGCAAGAGCAGAGTTTACCTTGGTGCTTCATACTAAATTGGGAGAAGCCTCTGTTTTGGCAAATATTGTAGATGCAAACAAGGATGAATGGATTTTAGGAACAGTTGCTGGTGCCAATACCTTATTGGTCATTTGTCGAGACCAGCACGTTGCCAAACTCATGGAAGATCGTTTGCTAGATTTGATGAAAGATAAGTAAGGTCTTGGGAGTTACTCTCAAGACTTATTTTTGACAAGGAGAGACGGAAAATGGTGACAGAAAAGTTATCACCCGGCATGCAACAGTATGTGGATATTAAAAAGCAATATCCAGATGCTTTTTTGCTCTTTCGTATGGGTGATTTTTATGAATTATTTTATGAGGATGCGGTCAATGCTGCGCAGATTCTGGAAATTTCCTTAACGAGTCGCAACAAGAATGCGGACAATCCGATTCCTATGGCGGGTGTCCCCTATCATTCTGCCCAGCAGTATATTGATGTCTTGATTGAGCAGGGCTATAAGGTGGCTATCGCAGAGCAGATGGAAGATCCTAAACAAGCAGTTGGGGTTGTGAAACGAGAGGTTGTTCAGGTCATTACGCCAGGGACAGTGGTCGATAGCAGTAAGCCGGATAGTCAGAATAATTTTTTGGTTGCCATAGACCGTGATGGGAATCAATTTGGTCTAGCTTATATGGACCTGGTGACGGGTGACTTTTATGTGACAGGTCTTTTGGATTTCACGCTGGTTTGTGGGGAAATCCGCAATCTCAAGGCTCGAGAAGTGGTGCTGGGCTATGACTTGTCTGAGGAAGAGGAACAAATCCTTAGTCGTCAGATGAATCTGGTACTTTCCTATGAAAAAGAAGGTTTTGAAGACCTTCATTTACTGGATTCACGATTAGCAGCTGTGGAGCAAGCGGCATCTAGTAAGTTGCTCCAGTATGTTCATCGGACACAGATGAGGGAATTGAACCACCTCAAACCTGTTATCCGCTATGAAATCAAGGATTTCTTGCAGATGGATTATGCGACCAAGGCTAGTCTGGATTTGGTCGAGAATGCTCGGTCAGGCAAGAAGCAAGGCAGTCTTTTCTGGCTTTTGGATGAAACCAAAACAGCTATGGGTATGCGGCTCTTGCGGTCTTGGATTCATCGTCCCCTGATTGATAAGGAACGAATCGTCCAACGCCAAGAAGTGGTGCAGGTCTTTCTCGACCATTTCTTTGAGCGTAGTGATTTGACAGACAGTCTCAAGGGTGTTTATGACATTGAGCGCTTGGCTAGTCGTGTTTCTTTTGGCAAAACCAATCCTAAGGATCTCTTGCAGTTGGCGACTACCTTGTTTAGTGT
>NZ_DXLC01000010.1:0-3673 GCF_019414905.1 Streptococcus sp.
TGCTTGACCTCGGTGCTAATGCAGAAAATACAGCCCAGCACCTCCATCAATACGCTGTCCTAGGTTCTTTCTATGCCAAGAATGTTCGTGGCATTGCGCAACCACGTGTTGGCTTGCTCAACAACGGAACAGAGAGTAGCAAGGGTGATCCGCTTCGTAAGGAAACTTATGAATTACTAGTGGCTGATGAAAGTTTAAACTTTATCGGAAACGTGGAAGCGCGTGATTTGATGAATGGCGTTGCAGATGTTGTTGTGGCAGATGGTTTCACGGGAAACGCTGTGCTCAAATCCATTGAAGGGACAGCCATGGGAATCATGGGCTTGCTCAAGACCGCTATTACAGGTGGTGGTCTCCGAGCGAAACTAGGCGCCCTCCTTCTCAAGGATAGCCTCAGAGGTTTGAAAAAACAGCTCAACTACTCAGATGTTGGTGGAGCGGTCTTGTTTGGAGTCAAGGCACCAGTTGTCAAGACTCATGGCTCAAGCGATGCCAAGGCTGTTTATAGTACGATTCGCCAGATTCGTACCATGCTAGAAACAGACGTAGTTGCCCAGACTGCGCGTGAATTTTCAGGAGAATAAAAGAGATGACAGAAAAAGAAATTTTTGACCGTATTGTGACCATTATCCAAGAGCGACAGGGAGAGGACTTTGTCGTGACAGAATCCTTGAGTCTGAAAGATGATTTGGATGCTGACTCAGTCGACTTGATGGAGTTTATCTTGACACTGGAAGATGAATTTAATATCGAAATCAGTGATGAGGAAATTGACCAACTCCAAAGTGTAGGAGATGTGGTTAAAATCATTCAAGGAAAATAAAGATAAGAAGTTCCAAGGCATTTGCTTTGGAATTTTTCTTTGGTTCAAGTGACCGTTTAGGAACAGATTTAGTCTTTCTAGGGACAGGAGAAATCTGAGGAGAAATAAGGAATATAATGAAATTAGAAAAATCAATCTCCAAAAAGGAGATAAAAGAAAGGATTTTCACGATGAAAAAATATCTTTATTCTAGTTTGTTAGTTCTTGCAGGAGGCGTTCTCCTAGCAAATACTACGGTAGCCTATGCTGATTCCCCATCAGCAAGTGAGAAAGAAGCGATTGCTCAATTAGTTAATCAAGGCAAGATAAAAGCTGAAGAAGCTGATCAAGTAAAATTGATTGGTTTTGAAGATAAAGAAACTCAAGCAGAGGGCAATCAAGAGAAGAAAGCTTTCAATCAATATCGTGATCCTAAAGGAACATGGATGCAAACCAATGGTAAATGGTGGTTTAAATACGGTTCAGGTGGGTATGCTAAAAATTGGGAACAATTAGATGGCAAGTGGTACTATTTTGATGACCAAGGATGGATGAAAGAAAATACTTGGATTCAACCTGATGGCAATTATTACTACTTATCTGCTAGTGGTGCTATGGTCACTGGTTATCAACGTGTGAATGGTACACCATATTTCTTTAGAGAAAGTGGTGTATGGGTAGAAAATCGTGGGCAAGCTCTTGGTGAATATGCAAAGACATTTGTAGGAAAAATCCCATATGTTTGGGGTGGGGCAGATTTGAATAGTGGCGTAGATTGCTCAGGATTTACGATGGCTATTCATGCTAAGTTTGATATTAGTATTCCTAGAGTAACCTATGGTCAAGCAACAGGAGGAAGTTATGTAAGTAATGGTTCTCAACAAGCTGGAGATTTGATTTTGTATAATAGTGAAGGGACAAATGACCATGTAGGTATTTATGTTGGTGGCGGAAAGGTAGTTCATGCTCCGTATCCAGGTCAATATGTTTCTTATATGGATCAATACGGTATTACTCAAAATACAATTCGTAGATATTGGTAATATTGTCTAATCTTTCACAATATTATTGACTTTGATTATGAAAAGTATTAGAATATAGCTAAATAAAGAGGGGAAGCCCTCCTGTAGCTATTCAATAAAGGAGGAATTGGCTATGAAAAAATCTAAACTACTCACTCTTGGTCTGCTTGTAGGTGCTGGTCTGCTTTTGTCAATCAATCAAGCACAAGCTGCAGATACTTGGGTTAAAAATGGTGCTGACTGGAATCTTTCACAAGATGGTAGTCTAGCTAAGGATAAATGGGTACAAAATGCTGGCTCATGGTATCACTTCGACAGCACTGGTAAAATGCAGACAGGCTGGCTCAAAGACGGCAATACTTGGTATTCTCTAGCAGATAGTGGTGCTATGCGCACAGGCTGGTACAAGGAAGGAAATACATGGTACTCACTAGCAGATAGTGGTGCTATGCGCACAGGTTGGTACAAAGAAGGATCTACATGGTATTACCTCAAAGGCAGTGGCGCTATGGCAACAGGATGGGCGACTCCAAATGGTAAATGGTCTTACTTTGAAAAATCAGGTGCTATGGTCGCAGATAGAGCTGTTCCAGCCAGTGATGGGGAAAGTTATGTCATTGGTAAGGATGGTTATCTAGCAAATAGAAAAGATGCTGGATACAATATTCATGATATTGTCAAACTTGGAGATGGGCAAGAATATTTGCTAAATGCTAAAGGTGACGATGTTATTATTGAAAAAAATGCTTGGTATATCAGACCAGAGTTCAAGAAGTTTTCTAATAAATATGGAGATGAGGTTGCAAATACTACCTTAGCTTTAGTGGATAATAAAGAAGAAGGACAAGAAATTGATCCTAAGGCAGTTGTACAGAACTTCCAAAACTTACCAAATCGCTACTACTTTGATGAAAATGGACATCGTGTGATTAATATCCCAGCAATGACAACCTATTCAGAGATTAAAAAAGTTGGCAATGATGTCTATTTAGAAAATCCAGGTGCACGACTTCGTCTTGGGGCTACCCACTTTACAATCAATAACAATAAACTATACTATTTAGAAAATGAGAAAGGTAAGCTCAAAACAGGTTACTTTGTATTGATTGATGATGGAGCAACCACTACTCACCATCACATTCTAGCCTATGCGGATCAATCTGGTGAGATTCTTAAGATGAAACGCTTACCATCAGGAGTTTCAGATTATCTTGATAAAGAAATTGATGGTTTATATGGTGAAAAAATTAAAATTGAATCTCCACACTCAAACGAATATTATAAAGTGGTTGTGGTTAAATAAAAATAATATCTTCACAACTAATTGTTAACACTCTAACCAATATACCATTTTCAGGAGGCTTTAGATTTCTTGTATTTTAAAAGGAAACTAAAGCCTTTTGTAGATGGAACAGGGGATAGAGTTATCTATAAAATAATGAAAAGGAGTCAGTCATGGAAATGAAAAATACATTTGTAGAATTAGAACAATTTGAAGAGTTAACCCCAGAGGTATTGGAGGAAGTGAATGGTGGAGGGATTTTTGAAGATATTTACCATTGGCTACATCTACTCCCAGATCCAAGATAGTATTTTGATTAAAATGTGTTAACTAAACAGATTTATGATTATATTACTTGAATTTTTAGTGTTTATATTGATTTTAATCAATATTTTAGCTCCTCCGATTTATCTAGGTAGTCAACTCTCTAAAGCATTTTATGACAAACGCTCTATATTTCTTTGGGTAGTTTTTCATCTATTTGCTACCTTCGTTTTTCCGAGTTTCTTGCATGTTGCCAATTTATTATTCTTTTATATAATATTTTGGATTGTGTTAAAGAAAAAG
>NZ_DXLC01000100.1:0-9649 GCF_019414905.1 Streptococcus sp.
CCGCCTTGAGTTCTGGGCTAATTTGAGAAAGTTCTGACGTAAAGGTTTTGATTTGTTCGCTGTCATTAAAGAGAACAGATAAATATGTTTCTGGTAAACTGACCAAGCTCACAGAACTAGTCTCAAGCTGACCACTGGAAAGAATAGGATAATGATTTTCACCAGAAACATAGTAGGCAACAATATCATATTCCTTGACCTTGATAGTAAACTTGGTTGGAAATTAATAGACAAGCTGAGCTGATTCAACCCAATAATTAGACTTGATCCGCTCTTCATATTTTGCCTTATCTAGCAGAAGGTTAATCGTATAATCCGAATCCTGAATGCCTGAAGCCTGTCGGATATCATCAGCCGTAGTTTGCACCGTTCCCTCAACACGGATATCCTTCATGGTCGCATAAGGACTGAGTAAGTAGGCAGAGACAATCAATAAAAGCAAACTTGGAAATAAAATCGTTAGAGCTCGCAAGATATGGAGGCCTGGAATCTTTGCTTTGGCTGGTTTTTCCTTTGTAGCCTTTTTAGCAAGCTTTTTATCCTGTTCCTCGTCCTCTTTAGACCCTGATTCTTCTTTCTCTTCTTCCTCTTTGTCAGCCTCTGAGGATTCTACTTTTTCTTCAGACTCTTCCTTAGCTGATTCTTCATCATCCTGGTCTGTTTCACTCTCCTGGTCCTGCTTGTCCTCTGATTTCTCAGATTCTTCTCCCATTCGAGCTTGTCTTTCCTTTTCCTTCTCCTCAGCTAGGGCCGCCTCTTCTTCAGCCTTCTTTTTTAGATATTCTTGGTTCCGTTTCTGCCATTCTGATAACTCTTTCAATTCTTCGAGGATTTCTTTGCCCTCATTTTTCTTATCTTTTGACATTTACTTTCCTTATGATAAATCTTTTTTCAACAATTGATAAAAATCTGCTAGAGATTTCAATTCCTTAGAAGCCTTCATCTTGGCTTGGTAATCTTCCTTGTGACTTAGTAAGTGAGAAAGCTTCTCTTCCAAACTATCCAAGGTCAAATCGCTTTCTTGAAGCTCTTCTGCATAGCCTTTCTTAACAAAGTAAGCTGCGTTCTCAATCTGGTCTCCACGACTAGCTTCACGACCAAGTGGCACAATAACATGCAATTTTGCCATGGCCAAGAGCTCAAAAATCGTATTGGCACCACCTCGTGTCACAACAATATCAGCCAATTCCATCAAGGGTTGATAGAGATTGGTTACATAGTCAACACGAAAAAGATTTTGGCTCAACTCGTTCAGGCTAGAATCTCCAGTTAGATTGATAATATTGTAGCGCTCTGTCAGCTCTTTCTTATGGTCTGTCACCAATTGGTTAAAGACACGAGCACCTGCAGAACCACCGACAAACAATACAGTTGGCAATTTAGGATTAAAGTGGGTTTGGATATCCACCAATTCATCTGGTTCTGGATTTTTTTGGTCTGAAACCTTGGTCACTGCGCCCACATGCTCGACCTTAGATAAACTCGAAGCTTGTTCAAAGGTTGAATACATCTTAGTCGCAAATTTATAGGCGATTTTATTGGCCAAGCCCATGGACAGGTCCGATTCGTGAATAAAGACAGGCACTCCTGACACACGCGCAGCGATAACTGGCGGCACAGAGACAAAGCCTCCCTTTGAAAAAAGAGCCTGTGGACGAAGTCGCAACATGATAAAGAGCGATTGGACGATTCCCCAGCCAACTTTGAAGACATCCAGCATATTTTGCCAAGAGAAATAGCGACGCAATTTTCCAGTCGCAATGGAATGGAAGGTGACATCTAGACCCGACTTGAGGATTTCTTGGTGTTCAATCCCACGCTTGTCCCCGATATAGTGGACTTCCCAGCCATCTTCGATGAACTTGGGCATTAACAAAAGGTTGAGGGTCACGTGTCCAACCGTCCCCCCACCTGTAAAGACAATTTTTTTCATATTATTCCTTTAACTCCGCTACTGTGTCGATAAAGAGGTCGCCACGTACTTCAAAGTTAGCATACATATCCCAGCTGGCATTGGCAGGACTGAGAAGAACCACGTCTCCTTGAGTCGCAAGTTCATAGGCCTTGCGGGTCGCATCAGCAATATCAGTCGCATCCACATAAGACACACCAGCCTTATCTGCTGCCCGTTTGACACGTTCTGCAGACTGACCGAGAATGACCATCTTCTTAAGTCCAGTAATGTCTGGAACCAATTCGTCAAACTCATTGCCACGGTCCAAACCACCTGCAATCAAAATGACCTTGCTGTTGTCAAATCCTGACAAGGCTTTTTGAGTAGCCAAGATATTTGTTGACTTGCTATCATTATAGAATTTGACACCCTTGATTTCATCCACAAATTGGAGACGGTGTTTGACACCACCAAAGGTTGAAAGAGTTTCTTTGATGGTTTGGTTATCCACACCACGAAGCTTGGCTACAGCAATCGTCGCAAGGGCATTTTCCACATTGTGGCTACCTGGAACTCCGATTTCACTCGCTGCCATGACCACTTCTCCACGGAAGTAGAGTTGAGCATCTTCCAGATAAGCTCCATCAACCTTTTCAAGTGTTGAGAATGGTACAACTGTAGCTTGTGTTTTGCTAGCCAATTCTTTTGCCAAGTCTTGGTTAAAGTTCAAGACAAGGAAATCATCTGCTGTCATCTTGTTCTGGATATTCCACTTGGCTGCCACATACTCCTCAAAAGAGCCATGGTAGTCTATATGAGTTGGCATGAGGTTGGTAATAACCGCAATCTCAGGATGGAATTCTTGGACGCCCATGAGTTGGAAAGAAGAAAGTTCCATAACAAGAGTGTCCTTGTCTGACGCAGTTTGGGCCACTTGACTAGCTGGATAGCCGATATTTCCTGATAAGAGACCATGTTGTCCAGCAGCAGTCAAAACGTCCCCAATCATGGTCGTTGTGGTTGTTTTACCATTTGAACCTGTGATACCAACAATCGGTGCTTCTGAAATCAAGTAAGCCAATTCTACCTCAGTCAAGACTGGGATACCTTTAGCCAAAGCCTTTTCAATCATGGGATTGCTGTAGGGGATACCTGGATTTTTCACCATCAGGGCAAACTCTTCATCCAAGAGTTCCAAAGGATGGCCACCTGTGATAACCTTGATTCCTTCTTCCAGCAAACTTTGGGCAGCTGGATTGTCCTCGAAAGGTTTTCCGTCATTTACTGTCACAATGGCACCTAGCTTGTCCAACAAACGAGCTGCGGATTCACCAGACTTGGCCAAACCTAAAACAAGGACTTTCTTATTTTTAAATTGATCTATTACTTTCATGTCTCAAACTCCATTTCTACTCCTACTATTTTACCATTTTTATGGAAATAATTCTAAACGAAAATGCTCAGATTCAGCATTCTAACAAGCAAAAAGAGAGCCAAAACTCTCTTTTTATCTTCTTTTACTTTTATGGACCGACATGAGGGTAATATCTCGCAAGCTAAAGTATGCTAGGAAGAGCATGGCGATTGCGATAAAGAATTCTGTCGGTAGCTGAAAAATTTGCAGGATAGACAACATGAGCAAAATCAAGAGTGCTACGAAAGCAAAGACGACAAGGACGATATTGACTGTCCCTTTAATGCTTTCTGGTGTCGCAAATACATAGAGTAGTAATAAGAGGAGTCCTATGATTAAATAAACCATCTTTATCTCTTTCTAGCTCTTATTCAGCTGATTTTTTCTTCTTGTTAGCTTTCTCACGCTCTGCTTTGTTAAGGATTTGTTTACGCAAACGGATAGACTCAGGCGTTACTTCCATGTACTCATCGTCGTTCAAGAACTCAAGAGACTCTTCAAGTGTCAAGATACGAGGTGTCTTGATAACAGCTGTTTGGTCCTTAGTAGCTGAACGAACGTTAGTCATTTGTTTGGCCTTAGTGATGTTAACTGTCAAGTCATTTTCACGAGAGTTTTCACCGATGATCATTCCTTCGTAAACTTCAGTACCTGGGTTGACAAAGATCGTACCACGTTCTTCAATAGACATGATTGAGTATGTTGTAGCCTTACCAGCATCGATAGAAACAAGGGCACCACGGTGACGACCACCAATTTCCCCTGGAATCAATGGCAAGTATTGGTCGAAGGTATGGTTCATGATACCGTAACCACGAGTCATTGACAAGAACTCAGTTGAGTATCCAATCAAACCACGCGCTGGAACAAGGAAGACCAAACGAGTTTGACCATTACCAGTTGAAATCATATCCAACATTTCACCCTTACGTTCAGAAAGGCTTTGGATAACAGAACCTTGGTATTCTTCTGGAGTGTCGATTTGAACACGTTCAAATGG
The DNA here is from genome assembly GCF_019414905.1 of Streptococcus sp. GTDB lineage: Bacteria > Bacillota > Bacilli > Lactobacillales > Streptococcaceae > Streptococcus. Next base: position 4,309 of record NZ_DXLC01000100.1, read on the forward strand.
CTCACATTTAACACCATCAATTTCTTTTACGATAACTTCTGGACGAGATACTTGAAGTTCATATCCCTCACGACGCATTGTTTCGATAAGGATTGACAAGTGCAATTCTCCACGTCCTGAAACAGTCCATTTATCTGGTGAATCAGTTGGGTCAACACGAAGGGAAACGTCTGTTTGCAATTCTGCCTGCAAACGTTCTTCCACCTTACGAGAAGTCACCCATTTACCTTCTTTACCAGCAAATGGTGAGTTGTTAACCAAGAAAGTCATTTGAAGAGTTGGCTCATCGATGTGTAGGATTGGAAGAGCTTCAACTGCGTCTGTCGGAGTAATGGTTTCACCGACAAAGATATCTTCCATACCTGAAACGGCAATCAAGTCACCTGCTTTGGCTTCTTGGATTTCACGACGTTCCAAACCAAAGAAACCAAAAAGTTTTGTAACACGGAAGTTTTTAGTTGTGCCATCAAGTTTAGAAAGGGTAACTTGGTCCCCAACCTTAACAGTACCACGGAAGACACGACCGATACCGATACGGCCAACGAAGTCATTGTAGTCCAAAAGTGATACTTGGAACTGCAAAGGCTCATCTGAGTTGTCTACTGGAGCTGGGATATGGTCGATAATCGTGTCAAAGATTGGTGCCATAGTAGCTTCTTGGTCAGCTGGATCATCTGACAATGAAGAAGTTCCGTTGATCGCTGAAGCATACACCACTGGGAAATCAAGCTGGTCATCATCTGCACCAAGCTCGATGAAAAGTTCCAAGACTTCGTCCACTACTTCTGCTGGACGAGCTGATGGTTTATCGATTTTGTTAACAACCACGATTGGGACAAGGTCTTGTTCCAAGGCTTTTTTCAATACGAAACGAGTCTGTGGCATTGTTCCTTCGTAGGCATCTACGACCAAAACAACACCGTCAACCATTTTCATGATACGCTCAACTTCTCCACCAAAGTCCGCGTGACCTGGTGTGTCCATGATATTGATACGAGTTCCGTTGTAGGCAACGGCTGTATTTTTAGCAAGGATGGTAATTCCACGCTCTTTTTCGATATCGTTTGAGTCCATAGCACGCTCAGCCAATTCAGTACGTGCATCAAGCGTTTCTGATTGTTTCAATAGTTCGTCAACGAGGGTTGTTTTCCCGTGGTCAACGTGGGCGATAATCGCAATGTTACGGATATCTTCTCTTAATTTTGTCATGATTTCCTCTATAATATTCAAAATTTATTTTCTAACTGAACGATTATACCATAATTTCAGGTAAATAACATAACTCAAGCAAGTGTAAATGTTTTCACTATGCTTTTCTTTTCACGTCAAGCCTTTTCAAAGCAAGCGACTTATGATAAGATAGGCACAGTATGCGTTTAGATAATTTATTAGCCCAAGAAAAAGTTAGCCGAAAGGCCATGAAGCAAGCACTCCTCAAAGGGGAAATTCTCGTCGATGGTTGCCCAGCCCGCTCCCTAGCCCAAAATATCGATACAGGACTACAGGAACTCCTCTTTCGGGGCCAAATCATTCGAGGCTATGAGCACACCTACCTTATGCTTCATAAATCTGCTGGTGTCGTTACAGCCAATAAAGACAGGGAACTTCCAACTGTCATGGACTTGCTGTCACCTGACATCCAGTCTGACAAGCTCTATGCCGTCGGCCGACTGGACCGAGATACGACCGGCCTCCTCCTCTTGACCGATAACGGTCCCTTAGGCTTTCAGCTCCTCCATCCCCAATATCATGTCTATAAAACTTATCGAGTTGAGGTCAATGGACTTCTAACACCTGACCATATCCAAGCCTTTCAAAAGGGAATTGTCTTTTTAGATGGTACTGTCTGTAAACCTGCAAGATTAGAGATTCTATCTGCAAGTCCTTCCCTCAGTCGAGCCTCTATCACCATTTCAGAAGGAAAATTTCATCAGGTTAAGAAAATGTTCCTCTCGGTTGGTGTCAAAGTAACCTCCCTCAAACGCACCCATTTTGGACCTTGGAGCTTAGATGAAAATCTTCAAGCAGGATACTATCGTCCCCTAAACTCAGAAGAGTTGGCAAGTATTCGTGACTTTCTCAGAAAAAGTGGTTAAAAAATGAGCTCGGAAATATCCAAGCTCGTTTTCTTATTTCTCGACTTTGACTTTCCCTTTCCAAGAATCCAAACCATAAGAAAGGATATAAATCTCAAAAAAACCTTGTTTTTTCAAGTAAAGGGCTGCATTTGTCACACGTTGCGCACGTTGGTTTTCGTAAAGAAGGACAGGTTTATCCTTACGAAGGGCTGCAAGACTAGTCTTCAACTGACTTGAAGGAATATTGCGAGCCCCAAGAATATGTTTTCTGTGGAATTCTGCTGGGTCGCGCAAATCAATCAATTGACCCGTACGAATCAAGGCTTCAAACTCCTCATTGTCTACGATTTTAGCTGCACGGCGAATACGAAGATAGTTAAAGCCCATCCATGCCAACATTGCTAGTATAAGTGCCCACAAAATCCAAGTAACCATTAGTTCTTTTCTCCATTTTTCTCAATATAATCCAATTCTACCTTGTGCTCTCTGCGAAGAACCGCTTCTGCTTCTAGATAGTCTAATTTGTCCATCAACCCTGCATCGTAAATTCGAGAGAGCTCCAACTTCATCAGTTCAATATCATATAAGCGTTTTCCCATGTAAACAATAATACCAAATCGTTTGAGGAATTGCTGCACATCATAGAATGTTTTCATAAGACTCATTCTAGCAAATTTTTGTGTTTTTTTCAAGAAGAGACCCACACAATGCTCCTGATTTTCCTATCTTCTTTGGCGATTCTGACGCAAGTGTGGTACAATAAAAACATGAGAATTCAACAATTACATTATATTATCAAAATCGTCGAAACTGGCTCCATGAATGAGGCAGCCAAGCAACTCTTTATCACTCAGCCGAGTCTTTCCAATGCTGTGAGAGATTTGGAAAATGAAATGGGCATTGAAATCTTTATTCGTAATCCTAAGGGTATCACCTTGACCCGTGATGGGATGGAGTTCCTCTCTTATGCCCGTCAGGTTGTCGAGCAGACCCAGCTTCTGGAGGAACGTTATAAAAATCCTGTCGCCCACCGCGAACTCTTTAGCGTTTCGTCTCAACACTATGCCTTTGTGGTTAACGCCTTTGTATCGCTACTTAAGAAAAGTGATATGGAGAAATACGAGCTCTTCCTTCGTGAAACTCGGACTTGGGAGATTATAGACGACGTCAAGAACTTCCGTAGTGAGGTCGGTGTCCTATTTTTAAACAGCTACAACCGTGATGTTTTAACCAAAATGCTGGATGATAACCACCTCCTGGCTCACCATCTCTTTACCGCCCAACCGCATATCTTTGTCAGCAAGACCAATCCTCTGGCAAAAAAAGACAAGGTGAGACTATCTGATTTGGAGAATTTCCCTTACCTCAGCTATGACCAGGGGACGCACAATTCCTTCTACTTTTCAGAAGAGATCCTTTCCCAAGAGCACCACAAAAAATCCATCGTGGTTAGTGACCGTGCCACCCTCTTTAATCTCTTGATTGGTTTGGATGGTTATACCATTGCGACAGGGATTTTGAACAGCAACCTCAACGGAGACAATATCGTTTCTATCCCATTGGATATTGATGACCCCATTGAGCTGGTCTATATCCAGCATGAAAAAACCAGCCTATCTAAGATGGGCGAACGCTTTATCGACTATCTCCTAGAAGAAGTCCAGTTTGATAGTTGAGAGTCACTCTAAATCGAATAACCTAAAAACCTCAAGAACTAGCTTTCAACCCTAGTTCTTGAGGTTTTTTATCTAATAGTAAATCATAAGGATTTTATAAAATCTTATTTTTTAAACAAAAATATAGCAAGGATTAAAACAAGAACGAGTCCAGCTCCTTCAACAATGGCAAACACTGGAATGTTTCCGAATAGTTTTTGTTCTGGCTTTATCTCCTCACTACTGTCTTGAGTTGATTCTGGCACTGTATCTCCTTGTTTCGCTACTTCTTGCTCTGATTTTTTCTCTATTTTCTTAGGACCATAATTTGGATTTACAAAAGTTGCGAGCATGGTGGGATTAGAATAGTCTTCCTCTCCTTCTTTGACTAACCATGACGCATTATATAAATTCCGTCCTTCCAATACCAGCCCAAAATCAATTCGCTCACCAGGAAGCAAAACTGCTCCTAAACCTACACTAAAAAAGAAAGCTTCTCCGTCATTTTTCTCTTTTAAGACAATAAATCCGTTCTCACCCACTTTTTTTAGTCGAGATAATTTTCCTTTAATATCTCCATCTTTAAAGGTTCCAGTGTAGTTTCCATCTTCTCCTAAAATGAGTGATGAAGCTCTACCAGGTTTAGTACCATTATTAGGTTCTTTATTAATCCAAGTACCCACTAATTCGGATGGGAGAGGAATTTCATCACCAATTTTAGCATCAACAAGGGGCTTGGGCATAGGGGGATTAGGATCCATATTATCTCCAACAATCGGGAGATTTAGAGAAGTATATTCAATAGTTGAGGTATCTATTTTTGTTTTAGAATCAAGATTTAACTCTCTTAGATCACCTTCTCCTGCTCTAAATTCACCTTTTTTAATTAAACTTGCCTCCTTATTTTCTTTAGAAAGTTGGAACAATCTATATGACATAATCCCTGGAGTACTTTCGAACACCATAATACTACCATCTGTGTAGGTATCAATAACTGTCCCCATTCTAAGACTTGTATCCCAAAATCTATCAAATAATGGAGTGGGAGTATTACCATTCATATAATATACTTCAAACAGTTCCCATTTTTCACCATTGGTCAAACCGATTAATAATTCATCCGTCCCATTTTTGTCAATATCCTTCAAAGCGTAACCAAGTCTATTAATATTATTTTCAAATAGATGTTTACTCTCCCACTTCTCAGTGATTTGTGGCAATAGTTGGTTGTAGTCAGTACTGTCAGCTTGGGCTGAATTCACTAGTGAAAACAAACCTAATATAGAACAAATAACCACCAGTAGTTTGTTTAGTAATTTCAAACGATTTTCCATATTTTTATAATCTCTCATATTCTAGCATCATTCTCTCAATATCGATTTTATCTATTGTCGACAAATCAGTCACGTTCTCACGTGATACTCTAATCGATAAATTCTTAATGATTTTTTCATTAATATTTCTAATCCAGCGACCATTACTACAATCATTGATTTTGTTATACAAAGATTTAATAGTTTGAGTATAATAGTCCACATCGATAAAGTATCCTTGATTGTTTAATCCTAATAAACCAATTTGAATAATTTCATCTGCTGTATAATCTTC
>NZ_DXLC01000101.1:0-19992 GCF_019414905.1 Streptococcus sp.
CTTCTTATGAATGGGGTTATTGGTAACCAGCAAATCATAATGTCGAGTTCGGTCATAGGCTTCAATGGTAATAAAACGATTGTATTCCAAATACCGTTTTAAAATGGCTGCCATCCTTGAAAAGACAAGAAAACCAGATGTCAAATCCAGACCAATCCGCATATGCTGACCACCATTTTCTGCCATATATTCCATCAACTGAAGCCATTCCCAGAGAATTTTCTTATCCAAATCCGTCCCCTGCTGAAAGGCAGGCAAGGCATGAAAAATCTCCTCTGCCGTTCCCCTAAAATCATGTTCCATCAAAAAATAAGGATGACGATTCTCCAACTGGTACTTGTAGCGGTCCTGTAAAATATAGCCCTTATAGAGATAGACTTGAGCACAAAGCTGACTGAGTTCATAGGTAACGTGATCCTCTGTATAATCACCCAGCAACTCCTCCTTCTTCATTTCTTGAATCAACTGTGTCAGCAAATCGGCCAACTGCCCTCCAAAACCAAGGATATATTCCATAGTATGAAGAGGAAGAATGCGATGAGATAGGAGGAAAGAGAAGAAAATCATCATCTCCCCATCCTCAGTTCCTAGAGGAAGGTGTTGCCCAGCAAAAAAGGACGGAGCCTTCCTCAGCAAACGAAGGTAAAAAATATTGTCAAAGTACCCTCGCATTTTCTCTTCTATTACCTGAAACTGACAAGCATTGACCCGAAGACGTTGCTGACTGATGTGAGACCAGAGAATCAAGTCCAACTTCTGCCCCGAAGACAAACTCGCACCGCAAATTTCTTCTAGTGTAGCAATCTCCTGCTTTCTCTCTGGTTTCTGCATGTGACCTTCCCACTCCTGACTAGACCAGACCTTGCGGAAAAGACAGAAATAGAAATAGCGAATCTGATGCTCTGGACCTCGCCAACGTCCATTTTGAATAGATAAATCAAATTCTGACAAAATCTGATTTAAACTTGCCAAATGGCGACCAAGCGTAGCCTCGCTAATCATCAATTCGTGAGCCAGCTGGTGGGCTAAAAACTGTTGGTGGTAGAGAAGATAAACCAAAATCTGGTATTTAACAGCATTCTCCAAAAACAAGCTCCGGATATCTCTCCCCTTGGTAGCTGCACCGATTGACAGACGCAAATTTTCATCTTCTAAGGAGATGTTCAGATCTAAACCACTGTCCAAAGCCTTATCATTGAGCAGAGTGACATATTTAGTTAGGGTTGCTTTTGAAAATCCTGTTTCCTCCATTACAGACTTGACGGTCGTCTGAGACTCTTGTAATAGAAAGGAAAGGATTGAAAATTGGCCCGATTCAGCCTTTTCCATCAAGTCTCCTAAATACATTTGTTACCCCTTTCATTTTCTACCTTAAGCATAGCATAAATCTTACAAATGCTGAAATAATCTGTTTCTCTTTTTATTTTCATGCTGATTTCCTGGTCCATTATCCTAAAAATCAGCAAACACACGGCTCCCCCTTTGGGCATTTTTATGCTAAAATAGTAGCTATGGATAAAATTATTAAAACAATATCAGAAAGCGGAGCCTTTCGTGCTTTTGTCCTTGATAGCACTGAAACCGTCCGCACTGCTCAAGAAAAACATCAAACCCAAGCTAGCTCAACTGTAGCGCTTGGTCGAACTCTTATCGCTAGCCAGATTCTCGCAGCCAATGAAAAAGGAAATACCAAACTAACAGTGAAGGTACTGGGATCTAGCTCTCTAGGTGCTATCATCACCGTTGCTGATACCAAGGGGAACGTCAAAGGCTACGTTCAAAATCCTGGTGTTGACATCAAAAAGACTGCAACTGGTGAAGTCCTAGTTGGACCTTTTGTTGGAAATGGTCAATTCCTCGTTATCACAGACTACGGTACTGGAAATCCTTACAACTCTATGACTCCCCTCATCTCTGGGGAAATCGGTGAAGACCTGGCCTTTTACCTGACCGAAAGCCAACAAACCCCTTCAGCAGTCGGCCTCAATGTCCTTTTGGACGAGGAAGACAAGGTCAAGGTTGCAGGTGGTTTCCTAGTCCAAGTCTTGCCAGGAGCCAAGGAAGAAGAGATTGCTCGCTTTGAAAAACGCATCCAAGAAATGCCAGCTATCTCAACCCTTCTCGAAAGCGAAGACCATATCGAAGCCCTCCTCAAGGCAATCTACGGTGACGAGGCCTACAAGCGTCTTTCTGAAGAAGAAATCCGTTTCCAATGTGACTGTAGCCATGAACGCTTTATGAACGCTCTTGCTAGCCTTCCAAGCTCAGACTTACAGGAAATGAAAGAGGAAGACCACGGAGCAGAAATCACTTGTCAATTCTGCCAAACTACCTATAACTTTGATGAAAACGACCTGGAGGAACTCATTCGTGACAAATCTTAATACACCTTTTATGATTGGCAATGTTGAGATTCCCAATCGTACCGTTTTAGCACCCATGGCTGGCGTGACCAACTCAGCCTTTCGTACTATTGCAAAAGAGCTCGGAGCTGGACTCGTTGTCATGGAAATGGTCTCTGACAAGGGAATCCAATACAACAACGAAAAAACCCTGCACATGCTTCATATTGACGAAGGCGAAAACCCTGTCTCTATCCAACTCTTTGGTAGTGATGAAGACAGCCTAGCACGCGCAGCAGAATTCATCCAAGAAAACACCAAAACCGATATCGTGGATATCAACATGGGCTGCCCTGTTAACAAAATCGTGAAGAACGAAGCTGGTGCTATGTGGCTCAAGGATCCAGACAAGATTTACTCGATCATCAACAAGGTCCAGTCTGTCCTTGATATTCCACTTACTGTCAAGATGCGTACCGGCTGGGCTGACCCATCTCTAGCAGTAGAAAATGCCCTCGCTGCTGAGGCTGCAGGCGTTTCTGCCCTCGCCATGCATGGCCGTACCCGTGAGCAAATGTATACAGGTCACGCAGACCTTGAGACCCTTCACAAGGTCGCTCAAGCTTTGACCAAGATTCCCTTCATCGCCAACGGTGATATCCGTACGGTCCAAGAAGCCAAACAGCGTATCGAAGAAGTTGGTGCTGACGCAGTTATGATTGGCCGCGCTGCCATGGGAAATCCTTACCTCTTCAACCAAATCAACCATTACTTTGAAACAGGAGAAATCCTCCCTGATTTAACCTTTGAAGACAAGATGAAAATCGCCTACGAACACTTGAAACGTTTGATTAACCTCAAAGGGGAAAACGTAGCAGTTCGTGAATTCCGTGGCCTCGCTCCTCACTACCTCCGTGGAACATCTGGCGCAGCCAAACTCCGTGGAGCCATTTCACAAGCTAGCACTCTGGCAGAGATTGAGGCTCTCTTGCAGTTGGATAAGGCTTAAAATGGTTCATACTGCTCTACTGGTTATCGATATGCAAAAAGCATTTGATAACCCTATCTGGGGAGAACGAAATAACCCTCAAGCTGAACATCAAGCATTGAGATTACTGGCATACTTTCGTAAACACTCTCTTCCAGTCTTACATGTTCAACACATATCTGACAATCCTCAGTCACAATTTCATAACAAACAAAATCAGGTGTTTAAAAGTGGATTTGAACCATTTGCTTCAGAATCTGTCTTTCAAAAAACGGTTAATAGCGCCTTTATTGGAACAAATCTTGAAACATATTTACGAACAAATCAGATTTGTCATTTAGTCGTTGTTGGTTTGACCCTGCCTCATTGTGTATCTACTACGACACGAATGGCAGCAAATCTTGGTTTTAAAGTCACTTTACTAGCAGATGCCACTGCCAGTTTTACTCTATCTAACAAAAACGGTCAGACCATCTCTCCTGAGACTATCCATGAGATTAATCTCCTTTCTCTACAAGATGAGTTTGCTCAAATTCTTACTACAGAAGAATTTTTAACCCAAGTATAAGTATAAAAGAATCCGTCAACTCTTATTGAGCTGACGGATTTTCTTTGATTGTAAAAATTCAAATACTGAGAGCTATTATTGACTCAAAGCAACACTGGAAACCTTACCCTCCGCTCCTGTTGTAATTTGGATGACTTTTCCTCCACCAATTTTGGCATTATACTTACCATCGTCAAGAGTGTAAGAATATCCTTTGATAGAATAATTTTCTTTCTTTCCATCAGCAGATTCTACTGTAAATTGGCCACCTGATGAAACTGTGATGGTTTCGCCATTGGCTCCCTTCCAATTGCCCGCTGCAGCTGAAAAATCACCATCTACCATGGTTAAAACACCCTTGTAGCGTTTATTTTGCTCTGCTTGTTTGTCTTGAAGTTTGCGGTCAGTTGTAGGATTATAGCTTGATTGGTTAGACTGGGCTTGAGGAGCTTGTTGAGTTGAAGGAGCCTGAGCAGGAGTTTGTTGACTAGCTACCTGTTGATTAGCCACTTCTTGACCTTGTCTTTGTTCTGGTGCCGCTTGTGATGGCGTTGCAGTTGCTGAAGATTGATCAGTAGACGCCTTGGCCTTTTCAGATGAAGCTGAACTTGAGGACTTCTGAGTCTTGCTTTCTTTGCTAGCAGAAGCTGCTTTAGAGCTTGATGATTGGCTTGTCTTAGCAGAACTGCTTGCTTGAGTTGTTTCCTTTTTATTTCCACAAGCTCCTAACAGCAAGGTAGAAGCCAATACAGTTGCTGCCATCAATTTGATATAGGTTTTCTTTTTCATTTTCATTTTTCTACTCCTTTGTAATGTTTTAGAAATATAATGAAATCTTTTTGTAATATTATTGTAACATTCAGATTTAAATATGTCAATAATTTATCTAAACTATTTTAAAAATCTCACATAATTTAGATACATTTACTCCTCCTACTCTTCTATTCGTAATAAAACAGAAAAACAGGAGATTTTCCTATTAAAAATTTGAATTTGTTTTTGTGTAATCGCTTTCATCTTTAAGTACAAAGGAATATAATAACGTTGAAATAGAATATAGGAGGTGCATTCTTATGCTAAATAAGTATTACAAGTATCTTCCTTGGTTGATTGTGGCAGCTATTGGCTCTTATCAATCAGCCACTTACTATGCGCGAACTGCATTTGATGTGTTTTATCTGACTACAGTTTTTATGATTTTCTATATATCTTTGTTATTTTTACATGAGAACTATCTCAAGTATCGATACAAAGACTTCTTTACTCACATGTTGAGTAATTCTAAGAAAGATAGCCATCCCTAAAACAGTCGCAACAGCAAATAAAGAAGTCGGGAGCTTTTTCCCGACCTCGTTTTTTATTTCAATCGATAGGTTTTTCTTGGTTTCTTTTTAGGTACTCGTTTGAGTCCGACTTCTTCTACATATTCTCCGTATTTTACGAGAAAGTTATTGCTGACGATTGGACGACCGGGGTTGATGAGATTGACCAGTTCAGTCCCTTCGTAGACAGTGAACTCCTCCTCTAGCAGATAGAGGAAGGTTGGGTTCCAGTCTAGACGGCCTTGGATTCGTTTGATGGATTCTTGGATAATGGCATAATGGTCAAAAGCGAAGGCTTGATCCTCCAACTCTACTCCCTTTGAGAAGCACTTGCCTGTCTGAAAATCGACATCTACAAAAACCACATCCTTGGCATCGTCTCCTGCTTGAACAAGTTCTAATGCACGACTAGGCAAATAAACCAAGTGGGCAATGGTCACTGTCCAGCCCCGTGGGTCACGGCCGGGAGTCGATACGGTCATCAATTGCTCGATTTTTTCCAAAGGAAGATCGAGATTGACTTCTTCTCTCACCTCACGCTGACAGGCATGCGCAGCATCTTCGCCCTTGTCCATAAATCCTCCAACCAGAGCCAAACAATTTTGATAAGGGTGAGCCTTGCGACGAATTAATAAGAGCTTGATCTTTCCTTCGACAAAGCAGTAGGCTACCATATCCACCGTCACACTTGGTTTTTCGTATTGAGGGAGTTCCTGCTTGTAGTACCAGTCTAAAAACTCTTCCTGACTTGCATGAACTTCAAAAAATTCTTTTTCCGTCATCCCTGCTGGAATCATCGTGTCCGCCATTTTATGCCTCCTTACGAACTGCCTTGGTCCATTGGTACCAACCTACTAGACTATTGAGTGTGTAAACCCAGTACATCCCTTGGATATGGATATTTTCACCCCACCAGAGGTAGATACTAAAAAGATTGGTTGCAATCCAGAAAATCCATTGCTCACGGTAGAGACGTGTCATCAAGAGCTGACCTACACCATTAGTCGCATCGGTAACACTATCACGGAAAGGGCGAGCACTATGGATACTTTGGTAAGCTAAGCCCATACCAATCCAGATGATAGCAGTCAAGACCAAGTACTTGAGCCAGTCAAAAATAGATAATTTCTTAGCTTCAAAATGAGATTCTTCTGCTTTTCCTTGGTCATTAATACGGTTGGACAGCCAAGCATAGAGGCCAATCGGCTGCATGACAAAGAAGTAAACGGTCGTCAAGACTTCGCCATAAAAAGTCGCATTCATGGCCAAAATCAAATAGATAGCAGAGTTAATGGCCCCAAAGAGATAATTGCTTGCACGCCCTTCTGCTACCAAGATAACACAGACAATCCCAGTCCAAGATGCAAACAAGCTCATCCAGTCATGACTTTCTGTATTTTGCGTGAATTCCAAGATCAAGGGAACACTTGACAGGACGATGAGATACAACCACTGGAAGAGGCTACGGCCGACAAAGAGATCTTTCCAGAGCAGGTTCATGATTCCTGCAAAACCGATCTTGCGGGCTTCTGCATGGACATTTTTAAAGTTTTCGATAAATTGTGTGATTTTTTCAGTTAGTTTTTTCATAATTGTCTCCTAATCTGTTTGGTAAATGGCATCAATAGCCACTTTTGCTGCTTCATAATTTCCTAGATAATCCTCAGCTAGATAAACTAGTGGAATGTTTGCTAAGTAGCGCTCCCTCATCTGGTCCAAATGCTGGGAAAAACTATGGCGAATATGGTCTTCTGCCATAGTCATATCTCTAAATCCGTCATTGACATAGGAGCCGACAGGCTGCACAAAGAGAATCAAGTCCCATTTTTCCTTAGCTAAGATTGAGGCAAAGAGATTATCAAAAGTCTCTCCTGATAAATCCCCTTGGTCCTCAGTCTCCATGTAATAATCATAGTAGCCCTTGGTTACTAAGGAGTTGGTATCGGCTATCACTAGACCTCGATTGGCATTGCTATCGATTAACTTAGAGGTCTGGTCATACTGCCCTAAAAGGAGATAGTAGTAATCCTTTGGAGTCAATTCATCGTCGCGGACATTGTTTTTGATCTGGTACTCACGTGCGTATTCCAAACTAACTGGTGCATCGTAATACCTAGCCAAATCCTTGGCCAGAGTGGTCTTCCCATTGCTAGCACTTCCCATAATCAACACTTTCTTTGTAAACTGACGACGGAAAGGTTGAGCGATATATTTCCAATACTTGCTTGGATTTTCTCGAATCATAGTAGCTGAGATACCAAACTTTCTTTCTTGCAAGACAGTCTCAAAGCCACGATTTGATAATTCTTGCTGGTAGTCTGCCTCTCCCACAAAGAAGATTAGTTCTTGCTGGGTTTCATCATAGAAAATATCCTCTAACATTTGCTCCAACCACTCCTGCCAGCCCATAGGGTAACGAGGAAGATTGGTTTCATCTAACAAACCAAGGTCAACTCGTCATCACCAAAGGCCTCTCGGATATAGCGAAATCTTTTTTGAAGCGTTAAGCCTACCTGCTCCCCTCTATCTCCCTCATAGCCTGAAACGACAACCCAGACCCGGTCACACTGTCGCTTCGCTCGCTGGATCAGATCGATATGACCTTGATGAAGCGGAGCAAAGGTTCCAAATACCACTGCTGTTTTCTTTTTCATAAACCTATTGCCTTTTTATATTTTTTGATATTTTCATTATCTATGTTTTTATTATAAACTATATTTTTGTTTTGTCAATAGTTTTTTATCATTTTTTATAAAAACATTGCGAAAAAAGAATCAAGATTACTCCTGATTCTCCATTTTTATGCAATATCAAATTTTAACTGGCCTGCTTTAACACCAATTTTAAGTGTGCTGCCTGCCTCTAATTCTCCCTTGAGAAGAAGTTCTGCCAACTTGTCTTCCACTTCTGTTTGCAGGGTTCTGCGAAGTGGACGAGCTCCCATCTCTGGGTCATATCCTTGATTTGCCAACAATTTCAGTGCGGAAGCTTGTAATTTCAAGTCAATGCCTTTTTCAGCCAAACTTGCCACTAAAGGTTTGACCATAATCTTCACCACTTCCTGCATATGGTCGCTAGACAGGCTATGGAAGACCACCTTTTCATCAATACGGTTGATAAACTCAGGTCTATAAGCCTTTTTCAACTCTTCAAACATGCGTTTTTCCATATTTTCCTGGTCAAAACGAATGTCCTTGGCCCCAAAGCCAACAGTCTTATCATCACGAAGGGCTGTCGCACCAAGGTTTGACGTCATGATGATAATGGTATTTGAAAAGTCGACCTTGCGGCCCTTGCTATCGGTCAAGACACCGTCATCCAGAACCTGCAAGAGAACATTAAAGATATCTGGGTGGGCCTTCTCTACCTCGTCAAAGAGGAGAACGGAGTATGGTTTGTTGCGAACCTTCTCAGTTAACTCCCCACCTTCTTCATACCCCACATAGCCTGGAGGAGCTCCGTTGAGACGACTGGCTGCAAATTTCTCCATATACTCACTCATATCAAAGCGGATAAGAGCTGATTCGTCGTCAAAAAGAACTTCTGCCAGAGCCTTGGCTAATTCAGTTTTTCCGACGCCTGTAGGCCCTAAGAACATAAAGGAGCCAATCGGACGCTTGTGACTGCGAATCCCTGACTGATTGCGGCGAATCGCACGGCTAATACTAGAGACAGCCTGATCTTGCCCTATGACACGTTTATGCAATTCAGCTTCCAGATTCAGGTATTTCTTAGCATCAGTCTGAGTCAGTTTTTGAACGGGGATACCTGACAAGCGACTCAAGGTGGTCAAAATATCAGACTCTATCACCAAGTCTTTATAAACAGGCACTTCCTCTTCTTTTTCGATTAGCTGAGCTGCCTGTTTCCACTTACCATCCATCAAGGCCTTGTCAGCTGGACTCAAACCAGAATCGTCTGCTTTTACATGCTTAGCCTTATTTTGCACTGTTGCTGCTGCTTCATCCAAGAGATCAATAGCAGAGTCTGGCAAATGGCGACTGGTCAGGTAACGATGAGCCATCTTGACGGCTGTTTCAACCGCTTCATCTGTGATTTGCACACGGTGATGCTTCTCATAGGTCGCTTTCAAGCCTTGCAAAATGGTCATGCTGTCTGCCACACTTGGCTCTTCAATCGTCACTTTGGCGAAACGACGAGAAAGGGCTGCATCTTTTTCGATATGTTTTTGGTATTCTTCCTGAGTAGTCGCACCAACCGTTCTCAAAGTTCCACGCGCCAAGGCTGGCTTCAAGATATTGGCCGCATCTAGAGTTGAGTCAATCCCACTCCCAGAACCCATGATAGTGTGAAGTTCATCGATAAAGAGGATGACTTGGCCATCTTCTTCAATATCCTTGATGATATTGTTCATGCGTTCTTCAAAGTCACCACGGAAGCGTGTCCCTGCAACGACATTCATCAAATCAAGCTCTAACACGCGCATCTTAGCCATTTCCGCAGGTACATCCCCACTAGCAATACGCTGGGCAAGACCAAGCGCCAGAGCTGTTTTCCCGACACCCGCATCTCCAACCAAGACAGGATTGTTCTTAGTCTTCCGGCTCAATATTTGAATCATACGCGAGATTTCCTTGTCCCGACCGATGACTGGTTCTAACTTGCCAGAACGCGCTTGCTCTGTCAAATCATGCGTATAGTCCTCGAGACCTCCGCTCGGAGTCTGGGGCATGCCCATCATATTGGCCATAGAATTTTGCTTGTCAGCTACTGTACGATGGCGTTGGCGTAGAGCCTTGAGGTCTTCACGAGTCCAGCCTGCACGTTCTTCTAGATTTCGACGTAGGGCAGCAATCTTGACCTGATCTTTCTTGTCTTCATAAGAAAAACCAGCCCTTTCCAAGATACGAGTCGCCAAGGCATTGCCATCATGCAAAATCGCATAAAGGAGGTGCTCTGTCCCTAGCACCTTAGCATGGACCACTGACGCTACATATTCTGCTTCATCAAAGAGAACCTGCAAACGATGAGAAAACGGCAATTCCGTAAAGGTTTCATCCTGGCTATAGTCCATTTCAGTCAGTTCCAAAGCCACCTCTTCTAAACGGTCCATCTCATATGGATAATCATTTAAAGTTGCCCCTGCCACACTATAACTATGATTGGACATGGCAATCAACAAGTGCCAAGACTCTAGGTAACGAGCTCCAAAATGGCCAGCCACCATGTAGGCACTTTCGATACATTCATTCAATGCTTTTGAATAGTTCATCTTACTTCCCTTTTCTATCTACCTCTTGTATGACCTGTCTTAGCATGTTTGCTCGAACAACTGGAGCTTCTTCTCCTAGAACGCGATCCAAAGCTACTGCTACCAGCAAATTCATCTCTTGCTTGGTCATCAATTCCTGCTCAACCAAAAGCTGTAGAATATCCTCATAAATTTCTTGACTGACCCGCTCACCAATTGAGTAAAGCAGCTCCTTGAGCATTTCATGATGACTAGAAAACTCAATCCGTCCTATACGAATGTAGCCTCCGCCACCACGCTTACTTTCAACCAAGTAGCCTCTACTTTCCGTAAAGCGTGTCTTGATCACATAGTTAATCTGACTGGGAACAACCTGAAAAGTATCTGCCAACTGACTCCGTTGCAACTCCACAATTCCAGATTGATCTAAAATCGCCTTGATGTAGGCCTCAATATGATCCGATGTATTTTTAAATCTCATTACAAACCCACCTCTCTCTTTAAACCTTGACTATCTTTGACTATACTATCATTTAACACTCTATAAGTCAAATTTTTAGAGCTCATCCCTTGAAAATACTGACTTTCTTTAAAATCATTTAGGCATTAAATAGCCTTAGTTTTTCTTGAAAGTTCCTAAAAAAGTCCACAAAAAAGAGCCCTAAAAGGGCGTAATATTGACGAGTTCAGCAGGCAAGAAACTAGCACGATCAAACGTGCTTTTTTAATACTACATAAAAAGATAGATATCAGCACATTAACACCTATCTTTTTTATTTACAAATAATTAATCAAAACCTACATAAGTAATTAAATTGTTGTCTTTAATTGTTTCCGCAAAATTCATTACAGGAAGTGTATATGAAGGAAATTGATTTGAAAGATTTGTTAAAGTGGAAATATATGTTCGCACATACGGATATAGTATAGCTACAGCATTCCCTCCTAGAACATTTTTCAATTCCTCTTCGTTTTCAAAGTCAGAAGAAGAATAACTATATAGCCCCCTAATAGATACTTCACATGTAAATGGAATATTAGGTATCTCCTCAGGATTTGTTGATTGACCTAAATTTACGTTAATAATAACATAGGATTTCTCTTGAGTCTTATCAACTCCAATTTCAGCAGAAAATTTAATTGGAACTACTAAACGTCCATCTTCTCTACTATTTTCAAAATCTAGATTAGTTTCATAAACCGACTTATCAACTACATAATCTTCAAATTTAATAATTGCCATTATGCTGCCATATCCTTTGCTTGCACCTTATAGGCGCTTTTATTACTATTATAACTATCTGCGTACCCAACAAAGTCACGGAACTCCGCTTTTACATTTTTTACCGAACTTTCCGTAAAATATGGTAGATTGCATTCAAATAAGCTCTTTAACTCTAATTTTTCTTGATATAAAATAGCTTGAACAACTTGGTCTATAGCTTCTTTAGGCAACCATGAATCTAAATCAAGAATTGATTCATCTAGAACAATTTCTTTAATAGCCACTATATTTCTCCTCTGTAACCATCCAATCAATTAACGTAAGTGTTCTTAAACAAATCTCTTTCCCATTAGGAACATTCGAAAGAGGCTTGTCTGGAGTTGGTGGAGTGTATGTTTTACACGTTACAGCATCCACCTCATTATATGGTGGATTGTAACACAATAAATGTTCTAAAAACACTCCATCAAGATTATACCTGTGAAATGATTTATTACGTTTAAAACCACCTAATGAATTTTTTAACACTTGATAATATTGGTTTTTGTATTCATTAAAAACTTTAGTCGTTTTAGGATTATTTAAATCTAAAATAGTTAAGTTGTCACTATTTATTTTAAACTTTATAACACCTATTTTTTTATTACTATTCCTATATACCCGAGCGTACTGTTTTGCATTTTCCAAGCCTTGAAATCCATTCAACGAATCATCAACAAACATGTACAATCCTACTCCTAAGTCATTCGGTAAACTTTGGTCACTTTTAACCACCCAATCACCTGTTATTTCAAATGGAGTGCACTCAAAATGTTGTTGTTGTAAAATATCATTAACCGATTCAGGCTTTGTTCCATGGTACCCCTCCATAGAATGCCTCCCATGTGAGCAATATGATACATTATGAATCAGTTTAGTACATAACGTATCATACATATCATATTACATTTAGTAACACATGTCAATTATATGTTCGTATTTTTTGCTATTTATTTGAGATTTTTCTTTTTTTCTTAAAATTTATTAGAGATATACAATTCTATTTTTGAATTATTTTCAAATTAAAGTTAGACTTCAAAACACATATCTCATAACTCAATATAAACGATAGCAAAAAGTTAGACGTTATCTTGTAATCTAACAACTTTTTACCCCCTTTTTGTCTGAAGTGCTCCGACTTGGAAAAAGTTCCCTTCACCGGTTCCCAAAGTATTCAAAAAAATTTTTTCAACGTGGGGGGAGTCAATATCCTTTCAGTTCTATAAATCTTTTAGCGATTACTTTTCTTCGACTATTTATATAACGAGTAGTTTTATTTAGTTTCTCTGCCACGTCTTCCCAAGTCACACCAGCTTCTAAAAATCTCATTTTAAAGATGACTAGATCAGTATCAATCAGATTTTCCATCAAGGTATCTACAATTAATTTAAAACCTTCCAGATATCTTAAGGTTAAATCTTCTTCAATTCTAATTATAGTATCTTCAGTAGGACTTGAAACTTTCTTACTCTGAGATCTAATATACGTTTCATTTCCATGTTTCTTATTATGTATCAACTCTTGTCTTCTCAAGTAAATTTTATTAGCAATCGTTCTATATCTTTCTAATTCATTATCAATCTCGTTCAAGTCTCTGTTACTCAGTTCATACATAGTCAAGTACTCCCATTTCAATTTTAAAATTTTCTTATCTTGCATTCTGTCAAACTGACAAAAAGCTTAAAAGCCTTTCAACGCTCCACTTACCAGCTATCATTGTTTTAAGTTTGACAACTCTTCAATATGACAATTTAAAGAAGTATCCCTCTAATTTATTCCCCAGTTTCTCTTATCTTACATTCTGTGAAACTCACTCCATTCTGTAAACCCCTGATATACCTTGCTTTCAAGCTATTACTTCTTTTCAGTTTATGCTTACTTTGTTATGTGAAACTTAGTAAAGCATAAAAGTAGGACTAGCGATATTTCTTTTGTTTGAGCCATATATCACTAGCCTTACTTAATTTGTTCCCTATTTTTCTAAATACTCTTTAATGTCCCGATATTCCTTAGAAAAATTCATATGTCCACTGATATCAGGATTTAGGAATGGAAGAATACCTGTTGGATTTACTTCTGTCCGATATAGTGCAAGAGAATGCTCCTGTGTTATTTCTCCAACTACTCCTTTATGTATTTCTTCTACATCTTTCTTTAGTGCTTGAATTTCATCGTAGGCATCTAAAATTATTCTAAGTTTCTTCTGGTAACGTTTATAGATTTTCTTTTCTTCAGCTCTTCGCTTAGTCTCTTTAAAGATATATTCAAATATCGCTGCCTTTGCCTCCCAGAAATAATCATCATACTCTTTCTCTAAAAGATTGATTGATTCACTCATTTTAGTAATTTGTTCTAAAGAAGTAGCATTATCCTCAAAGAAAGAGTCAATACTATCAAAAGAAATCTTCTTCTCTCCAGTAATTGTTTTTCTTTTTTCTTCCAACTTTGTTCTTGCTTTTGCAATCTTATCTTTTTTATCATCAAGATTTTCTAATGTTGATAATACTTCCCTAATATCCATCCCCTATCTCCTAATTCCATTTTATAAAGAAAGCACAATCCGTTTCAATTTTCTTCACAACGAAACGAGTATAAAGCATTAAACTCATTCCATAAATAACGGATTCACTTACCCACCGTAAGCTATTCTTATTTCTTTCAAATAAAGTAGCAAAATTGTACAAATCCCCAACAAAAGCAACTTTATCGCCTTTTACTCCTAGTACTTCATCAGATACAACAATAACATCATCGACGTATAAGTTTTCTGAGTATCGTTCCTTCTTGTTAATTTTTAAAATATAATTTCCATCGCTAGATTTCTCTTTATCTAAAAACTTAAATAGTGACTGACTTAATACAAGAGTATTATGACGTTCAGGATTCAAATCGTTTATTGTATCTTTCAATTCATCAAAATTAGAAACATTTTTTTCAGGTGCTTCTTTTAGAATTTTTCCAATTTCAATATTACGAGTTTTACGACAAAGACGGGTAATTTTGTTACTTAAGAAGTCTGATATATTATATTCTCCATCATCAACTTGTTCAGACGATAAGGCAATACGTCCTGAAAATGTCTTGTGTTCAAACTTGGTTCTAATCTGTTTTTTTCTAAGTTCTACACTTTTACTAGATCTAAAATCTTCTGATTCAAGTTCTGATAGATGTTCATCGTCAAAACCTACAGTTTCATATGTTCCACCAGTACCCGTATACTCAATCACATTAACAAGATCCACTAATTCTTTTCCTTCTTCAGGAACGTCATAGATACTTGTTATATCTTGTGATAATATTAAACCTGTTTTTGATTTTTCATCATCAATACCCATTCCTCTGCTTCTTACATATTTTTCTACCAAACTAAATTTTTTAGCCATTTTATACTCCTTTATCTCTTTATTGCTCCTCGTTGTTTATAATTTTTTCTAAAGTTCTTAGCTCTTAGCTTTTCTTTTAGAACTCTACGAGCTTTTAAAATCATTTTTTCTAGCTGTTGATTCTTTATTTTCGTCAGCATATTTCTCCAGTATTTCGTGTTTCCCACTTTCTAAACTGCTATCTTCATTTTTACATTTTGAAAATATTTTCTGTCTTTTTTCTGGATCAATAGAAAACTTACTAGCTACCACATACCCTAATGAAGTATCTACCGTCATCTTCTTCACCCCCTTTCTTCTCAAGCAAAAAGGGCATACCACTAGCATCATATGCTTACGGTATGCCCCTGAGTTGTTCTCAATAGACTTATTTTTTAGTTTCTTTTTTGACTAGATGAGTAAATTTCCCATCTGAGTAGACTAAAGTTATCTCTCCAAACCTTGGAACTTTTTCTATCTCTATTATACCACATTTTTCGTAGACAATAAAGCCTTTTTCTGTTGAAAAATTCATTTCATCCATATCTATTAACCTTTCTCTCTCCTCACTGTGTTAATCGTATATCGCTTATCTTTGATTGTGAAAGCCTTAAAAGTGTTCCCCTCTAAACCTTTCAAAATTCTACTTGAGTTTCTAGCATTGTAAACCGTTCGCAATTCACTGCTATCTAGGTTCGTGTTGAAAATCGTAGTTTCTCGATTATTGATAATATCAAACAAGAAATCCTGTTCCCAATCGCTCTTAGGAGTTATTGTTCCGTTTTTTGCCCCGAGGTCATCAATAATTAGAAAATCTACATCAACAAGCTTTTTAACTGCCTCATACTCTGTTAAGTTTGCATTTCTTCCATAAGCCCAGCCTTCTTTTATCTGCTTGATAATCTCGGTTAAGCTGACAAATAAGACACTCTTAGGCTCGTTCTTCTCTCTGAAACTTTCATTGATTTCTTTAGCCAATGCAAGAGATAAATGACTTTTTCCAATTCCTGTGCTACCGCTGATTAAAGTATTTCCCGTCATACCTGCAAGGTACTTCTGGGCTTGACCTTTTACAAACTCTAACATCTGACGCTCCTCTGTCGTCTTAACAAAGAAATTATCAAATGTCGCTCCTTTTAACTCTTTAGGAATTGTACTATCACGCATTAAGACATCATACGTTTTAAAGTAAGCCTGGCTGTCCTCAAACTGCTGTAACAAGTCTTGCTCTTTTTGTTTAATCTCTCCCTTCACACACTCCGGGCAAAAAGCTTGTACTTTTCTTTCTGAACTCCCTAAAACCGGTACAGAAATTTCCCAATAATTGACCTGGTGAATATCGCAAACCTTATCCGATATCTTTCTGTTATTAAATTCTTTAAATTGTTCCTTCATCTTTGCAACTCCTAAAATGGTAGGTCTGGGAAGTTATCTTCAGACTTCCCTCTTATGGTTTTAGGCTTTTGATTCAAATAACCGTCAAACTTAGATCCAAAAAGTGTTTCAGGTCTCAGATATTTAGAAAATTCAGGACTATACTTCCATTCTGCCGTTTTAATATCTATCACCTGTTTAAAATCTTCCAGTGTATAGCCTTCTTTGAATCGTGCCATTATCGGCTTCAAGTTTTTGTCCAAATATTTATAATTTTTCCCTACTGTATGATTCAGATAAGCTAGAGGGATTCTTATTAAATACTTCTCAGGATGTCCTTTGGTTATTTCCTCAATCATTCTCGGAGTTAACCAATTTGGGAAAGTAAAGTCAGGTTTACCTGACAATATATATTCTTTATATAACTCTTTATCTGACTCTTTATCTATCTCTATCTCTGTTGGACATGAGTTGGAAATAGTCTTTTTATTTTGGACATTCTCCAATTTTGGTATATCTTGACTATTTTTTCTTTGTTCTCGCTTGTATTTTGCCCAGTTTGTTTCACTCTCAACCATGGCTTTTGCTTGCGATAATGTAGCATGTCCATCATCGTCTATCTGAATCAGTCCGCATTTTGTAAAATATGCAACTGTCATATTTATATCATCCTCGGACACATCCAATTTTAAGGCTAGCTCCTGTACCAAATTATCAAAATATCCTTCATAGTACAAAATACAATCATCTTCTAAACTTTCCAACATAAGACGGATATAAATCACTGTCATAGTGTAGCCACCAGGCATATTTTTAAGTCGTTTAATAAAAAGATTATCAAAAAACTTCTTATCAACTTTTAACCAAAAATATATTTTAGTCTTTGCCATCATCTACCCCCAAAAACTTTAAAACGTCTGAGATTTTATAATACGCTTTTCTAGTATCTTCAATAGGCGGTATATACTGTGGCAGTCCCGCGCCTTCCCATTTTGTTAAGGTTTTATCTCCTATGCCCAGTTCTTCCTTTAGTTCCACCTTGCTGATCAAATCTAATCTTTTTTGAGGTACTTTCTCATGGCTTTTTAAATACCGTTCCACTGCTTCCAAAATCTTAGACTTTAAATCTTCAATCATTTTTTCAAACATCTTAGTACCCCCATGGCTTAACCCCTGCAAGCTGAATATATCGCCCATAATCAGGGCTTAATTCCTCGCTAGTCGTTTGTATCGTCTGTGTACTTTCTCGCTCGATTTGGGCGCTCTTTTTGCGGTCTCGATGGTTTAGGTAAATTAGAAAGCTAATCAAAATCACGGTAAAAATAAGCGCCTGTGTATTGCTTAAATCTAGTTCATTCATACTATGCCCTCGCTTTGTAATTCTTGATATATAACTGTTGCACTTCAGGCTCCATCTTTTTGAAAGCTTCAACTTCTTGAATGGTTACTTTTTTATTGATAAAATCAACGATAAACTGAAAAAAATTCGGATCGTTTACCTTTAAATCAGCCATGAAGTTATCAAATTCTGCTTGTGTCATTTTTCTTATATCTGGTGTTATCATCTGACTTGTACCCCAATTCTTCAAAATTCTCACAATTAAGGAGATAAACTGCAATCCCGTCCAACTCTCTATAGAGTTGTTCCATCTGGTCACGAATAACGCCTAAGCCCTCTGTCATCTGTCCAGATAAGATATCAGTATCTACTCCGTTATTTTTCGCCATTATCAGCCAATTGCTCAACTGTCTAACTAATTCAATTCTGGGAAGCACATCTCCAAGTCTGCCCCCTTGCTCTTGAATTTCCTTTATATTTAATGTCATATTGTTTTCCTGTGCCTTTTTCTTGCCTGTTTCCTATACACGATTAGCACCACTCCAAACGCTGGGCGTTTGCCCCAAGTTGGCTGACGCATGTAGTGATGTTTCGTGGGTAATCACCCACATTTTTGCTAAACAAGTGCTTATAGTCGCCGTGTCAGCACTCGTTTTTCAAAACCTTTTCTAATTGCTTGCCTGCACTTCGGTTTTTCTTTATGTATTTGATAGAATAGATATTTTTTGCTATAATCAAAGCATAGAAAAATTTTCTATACTCTGAATTGTGTCGCTTGCTCGCCTCGTCTAAAATTTGAGCAAGTGATTTTTTTATTTTCTTTTTGCATGATTACTACCCGACTGTGGTTTATAAATCAAATCTTTACTATCGATAAGATCCAGAATCCAGCTGAATCCCTGCTTCACCATTTCAAGAAATGCGCCCAGGTCTTCACTGTCCAAGTTCTCGTAGTTTATACAAAGATATTCGGCTAGTTGTCTGTCTTTCTCAACTAGCTTTTTAAAATCCTTGGAATACTTAGGAATTTCTAACCCTTTGGCATTTGTAACTGTCTTAAATTCATTTTCCATTTTCTATACTCCTATACTTTAAAAATTAATTCCTTAATTTCTGAATACCCCCTATTCAAGTTAATCATGGCTATTGCCATATCTTCCAAACGTTGGTAGTTTGTCAGTTCATCACTTGTTAAACTGTCAATACCGTTTCCACTTTCTCGCTCTTGCATGAGTTGGGACTTGTTTTTCCCAGTCGCTCCCTTTAGCAGTAAGTTTGTAAGTGTACTATAGGCATGCTTGGGCGCTTTCTCCCATGATTTGATAGCTTCGGTTAAGGTCTTGCGCTTTGGCTTTTCCAGTTCCCTTTGAAGATAGCGTTTAGAAAGTTCATCACGCATTTCAAAGAATGCTTTGACTAGGTTCATTTTGAATTGCCGTACTGGTTCGGTATTCTTTAGATAAGTGATCAGCAAGGTTGCTTGCTGCTCATTCAAAATATAGTCCCGTACATTTTGCCCACTTTCTGAAGGTGAAATTTTAAATTGCACCTTTCCGAAGCTTTCAAAGTCCTCTCGGTGCTTATTCAGCAAAATCTTTAAATGTCTGTGTTTAACTTCTGCACACTCAGCCACAATACTGCTCAGTGTATACGGCTCTTTCTTGCCGTCCATGTAAACCAATTCCATTGGTTCGCTCCTTTCTTCTTTTGTCAGTGCTTGCCACCTAAAACAGTACCAAGGTAAAGCATTAAAGTAGGGTAAAATCGGAGAATATGAACCCCTACAAACCCTTGATACTGCTATAGGTAGCAAGCAAATATTTAGCTAGATCCGTTTATCAATCTCCAGTGGTAAAGCACCACATGAGAAATCTATAAATGTAGAGTAGTATTACGATTGGTTCGCTCCTTTCTAATAATCTTCAGCAAGCCACTGCATGGCTTTTTGGTAAATGCTAGGCTTTACTTCGCCTCCGTCTCGGATTTTCCTGTAAGTAATTGGATTCACTCCAATTTCCTCGCTGGCTCTTTTAGCAGTCAAATTCTTGTCCGCTTGCTTTCGGCGAATTGCTTTTGCTTGTGTTGAGGTGATAAGCAATACAGTTCCCTCCTTTCTTATTTGTAAAGTTTATCTTTACTTAGACCAAGTATATAATGTTTTTCTTTACCTGTCAAGAGAAAATAAATAAAAACTTTACAAAAGTTTTTTTAGCGGTTATAATTTAACTGAGGTGATAAAATG
>NZ_DXLC01000102.1:0-2600 GCF_019414905.1 Streptococcus sp.
GGTGGTCATTTATTAGTTAAAAAATTTAACATTATTTATCATATTATTTTTAAAATCTATTTGAATTTTTAATAAAAGGGATTCAATAGTTAGCGACTCTTCCTCTGCAGTATCTATATATTTTGTTTGAACAGTCAAGATATATGAATCTTTGTTAATTGAATAAATACTAATATCCTGATTGGAAACAGGAGCTAGATGGATTGAATCTATGTTTAGCTTTTTCTTTAATTCCAGTTCAGCATTTTTTAGTATAGAATGATAATATTCTTTTACAACAATATTACGTAATTCAATACGACTTCCTATTAGTAATGTCATAATAAACATTCGGATTTTATGTTCTTTTGACATTATTAAATAATTTATTCTTTTGATAATAAATATTAATATAAATGGCGCTATGAATGGCAGTAAAACAGTTAGGATAAATAATATTGGATGTGTTTTAATATTATCGCAACTTAGATTTGTATAAAAAAGATTTATTTCGTTTACAGACTTGATAATCGAACCATAAAAAGTAGAGTATAAATAGCCCCCTTTTAAAGTATTGATGTACTTATTCATATTAAGTTCATCAAAAATTTCAACATTTTTATAGTTTAAAATCAGTTTATATATATCAGTATTAATTAGAAGGAGAACGAATGACGCGAAAGCTATGAACACAGTTGATTTGGAATCAAAATTCAGACTTAATATTGACAAAAACCAAATGAATATCCAAGAATTGCTAATGCCAGTAATGAAAAAGAGTGAATTATTTTCTTCTTTATTTCCATTAAATCACACAGCTTTCACATTGGTTAGCACCAACCTCCCCACCGTCGTCTGTAAAGGTACGGACGTAGTAGATAGACTTGATACCCTTGTTAAAGGCATAGTTACGAAGGATAGATAGGTCACGTGTCGTTTGTTTGTTTTCTTTCTTCCATTCGTAAAGTCCTTTTGGAATATCACTACGCATGAAGAGGGTGAGTGAAAGTCCTTGGTCCACGTGCTCTGTTGCAGCAGCGTAAACATCAATCACCTTACGCATATCCATATCGTAAGCAGAAGTGTAGTAAGGGATAGTATCTGTTGACAAACCAGCAGCTGGATAGTAGATCTTACCGATTTTCTTTTCTTGTCGTTCTTCGATACGTTGCGTAATCGGGTGGATAGAAGCAGAAACGTCGTTGATGTAACTGATAGAACCATTTGGAGCTACAGCAAGGCGGTTTTGGTGGTAAATACCATCTGCTTGAACCTTGTCGCGAAGTTCAGCCCAGTCAGTGGCACTAGGGATAAAGACATCTTTGAAGAGTTCTTTAACACGGTCTGATTTTGGAACAAATTCGCCAGTCACATACTTGTCGAAGTAGCTTCCGTTAGCATAGTCTGATTTTTCAAAGTTGTGGAAGGTGATGCCACGTTCACGCGCGATATTGTTTGATTCAACCAAGGTCCAGTAGTTCATAAGCATAAAGTAGATGCTTGTAAATTCAACAGACTCAGGCGATCCATATTCAATAAGTTGTTGGGCAAGGTAGCTGTGAAGTCCCATGGCACCAAGACCAAAGGTGTGAGCTTGGCTATTTCCGTGGTCGATGGTAGGAACAGCTACGATGTGTGAACTATCTGTAACGAAAGTAAGGGCACGAACCATAGCACGGATAGAACGACCAAAATCGGGTGAAGTCATCATGTTGACAACGTTGGTTGAACCAAGGTTACATGAAACGTCTGTTCCCATTTGCAGGAATTCTTGAGCATCGTTGATCAAGCTTGGTTCTTGAACTTGAAGAATCTCAGAACACAAGTTACTCATGATAATCTTACCATCAACAGGATTTGCACGGTTAGCCGTATCAATGTTGACTACATAAGGGTAGCCAGACTCTTGTTGCAATTTAGAGATTTCAGTTTCCAAATCACGCGCCTTGATTTTTGTCTTGCGGATATTTGGATTTGCGACTAGTTCATCGTACTTTTCAGTGATGTCGATGTAGTTAAATGGCACACCGTATTCAAGCTCTACTGAGTAAGGGCTGAAGAGGTACATTTCTTCATTTTTACGAGCTAATTCGTAGAATTTATCGGGTACCACGACACCAAGTGAAAGGGTCTTGACACGAACTTTTTCATCGGCGTTTTCTTTCTTAGTTGAAAGGAAGGCGATAATATCTGGGTGGAAGACGTTGAGGTAGACAACACCAGCACCTTGACGTTGACCCAATTGGTTAGAGTAAGAGAAGCTATCTTCGAAAAGTTTCATAACTGGAACGACGCCAGAAGCAGCTCCTTCATAGCCTTTAATAGGTGCGCCAGCTTCACGAAGGTTGCTGAGGGTAATTCCCACACCACCACCGATACGTGAAAGTTGAAGAGCTGAGTTGATAGAACGTCCAATAGAGTTCATATCATCTGTGACCTGAATCAAGAAACAGGATACCAACTCCCCACGACGAGCACGTCCAGCATTCAAGAAGGAAGGAGTAGCAGGTTGGTAGCGTTGGTGGATGATTTCATTGGCAATATCGATGGCAATAGCTTCATTCCCATCAGCAAAATAAAGGGCGTTAAAGAAGACACGGTCTTCCATGCTTTCAAGGTAG
>NZ_DXLC01000103.1:0-1397 GCF_019414905.1 Streptococcus sp.
ACGCCTCACTCAATTATTGATTGATACCCGTTACCAAGCCTGGAAGAATAGATAAAAAGCTTATGAAAAGGTAATACTCTTCGAAAATCTCTTCAAACCACGTCAGCGTCGCCTTACCGTATATATGTTACTGACTTCGTCAGTTCTATCTACAACCTCAAAGCAGTGCTTTGAGCAACCTACGGCTAGCTTCCTAGTTTGCTCTTTGATTTTCATTGAGTATAAAGTGATAATAAGCACCCAACATACCTGCTGTATTTTGGTGATGGGCAAATTCTAATCGTGTTTTTTCAGCTAGGCTTGGTACCAAAGCATCTTTTAAAGCTTTTCGAATTTTAGGTTTGAGGATTGCCTCTTGGCCCATGATACCACCACCGAGAATAACAACTTCTGGATTGGCAACGTAGCAAATATTTGCCAAACCTTTCCCTAGATAGTCTACCATTCGGTCAATACCAGCCATACAAATCTTGTTGCCTTCAGTGGCTTCCTTAAAAATACGTCGACCATTCCACTTGTCAACTGGATCTCCATGACCTGCCGCTACATACTCTACCAAGGCTGTTGTAGAGGCCAAGTCTTGGAATGCTCCATCCTGCATATGCATATAACCAACTTCACAGGCTGAATTGCTAAATCCATGGAAGACTTTCCCATCCATAATCAAGCAACCACCGATACCTGTTCCAATAGTCAAGCAAAGGGTCACACTCGCTCCCTTGCCTGAACCAGATACCGCTTCAGCCAGACCTGCACAGTTGACGTCATTTTCAATCTCACAAGGAACGTTAAAGCTAGTCTCGATTTCCTTCTTGAACTGTGTACCTGCATAATTTGGAATCTGAGGTCCAGCATAGAAAATTTCCCCCTTATCCGGATCCACCATACCTGCCGAAGAAATGGCAACACCCGCTACTGGGCCTTTTTCTAAATAGCTTGCTACGATATCTTTGGTCTTTTGTAAGATATGAGGTCCACCCTTATGCGCCTCTGTTGGCATTTCATGTGATTCAAGAAGTTGCCCCTCTTGATCAACCAAACCATATTTGATGTTGGTTCCACCGATATCAATTGCAACGTAGTGTGTCATAAATACCTCCTTATGGATTAGAGGAAGCGCTCCTTGGTTTCACGAATCAAGGCTGCAGCTGCTTCTACAACTGGACGATCTTCTTCAGTCACTGGTGTCAATGGTGAATGAACAGAACCAATATTCAAGCCTTCATTGATCTTCAAGACTTCCTTAATGACACCGTACATATTTCCATGTGCAGCAGTCAATTTGCCAATGATAGCGTTGATAGCATACTGCAATTCACGAGCTATTTCCAAGTCTTTGTCAGCAATCAATTGGTTGAGTTTCAAGAAGAGTTCTGGCATAGCACCGTAAGTACCAC
>NZ_DXLC01000104.1:0-8678 GCF_019414905.1 Streptococcus sp.
TCAACTACGTATGCGCGAAGAACAAGCCTTGTTAGCACAGGACTATGCCTTGGAAACTGCTAGGGCAGAAGGGATTGAACAGGGGTTGGAACGTGGTATTGAACAGGGACTGGAGCGTGGAAAAGTTGAAGGAAGTTTGTCTATGCTACTAAATCTAGTCCGTCAAGGTCTTTTGTCTTCTGAGGTTGCGAGTGAACAATTAGGAATGACCGTCGCTAAGTTTGAGGCCTTGTTGTAAGACCAGCACTAATGGTCAAGAAATCATTTTGTCAAGATGACATTTTTGGAATTAAAAAAATATAGAGAAACCAGCAAAGACGAGGTTCGCAAGCCGTAGTGGGAGTTTTTGTAAATCATTTAATCAATGACAGATTTTTCCGTAATAGATGGAAGAATCTGTTTTTTTAGTTATGCTAGATGTGGGCTCTGAAATAGTAAGATATGGTGTATTGAAATAAGATATGAACAAAGAAATTAGGAAAGTCAAATTATAGTTGAATGAAATAAAAACTGAACAAATTGATTGCGGAATTCAACCTAATTTCTAACAATATTTTAGAAAACTCGGTGGACTATTCAAGATTCAATCTACTATAATTTCTAGAAATTTTTTAGAATCCACAGTGTGCTATTTTAGATTCAATAAATTGTGCTTTTAGAAACGAAAAAAGAGCATTTCGCTCTTTCTTCTTCTATTCAATCTTATTTTTTGCTTCTTTCTTTTGGAAAGTGGTTTGGTAATTTACTTTAATCGTTACTGTCATGTGAGAGTCCTCGTTTCTTTTTGATGACTCTAGTATAAGGGGCAAACCTGAAAGCTAGCTTAAGTTTTCCTTAGAGAAAGCTTAATCTAAATGTTCTTTCTTTTCCAGATGAAGGGCAATCAGGCGCCATTCTGGCTCCTCTTGCCAAGCTTCTATCGAACTAATGTAACTAGCAACTTTTCTGGCTTCTTCTAAAATTGGAAAATCTTCAATAATATCAGCCACTTGGAATTCTGGAAGTCCTGACTGTCTGGTTCCAAAAATCTCACCAGAACCACGCATTTTCAAATCTTCCTCCGCAAGGACAAATCCATTGGTGGTTTCTGTCATGATGCGCATGCGATCTTTCCCAGAATCCGTCTTAGGATTGGCAACGAGAACTGCATAGGACTGCTTGTCCCCCCGACCGACACGACCTCTGAGCTGGTGAAGCTGGCTGAGCCCGAAGCGATCCGCATCCATGATAATCATGACGGTCGCATTTGGAACATTGACCCCAACCTCGATAACCGTTGTCGAAACCAGAATATCCGTCTTTTTCTCTTTGAAATTTTGCATGATTTGGTCTTTTTCGTCACTCTTCATCTTACCATGTAGAAGAGCCACCTTTGCCTTACCAGCAAAATGAGCCGTCAACTCCTCAGATAAAGCAATAGCATTTTTCAAATCCAGAGCTTCTGATTCTTCAATCAAGGGAGAGATGACATAGGCTTGAGAACCTTTTTGAATTTCCCCCTCTAACCAAGTCAAGACCTGAGGTAATTGCTCATGTTTGATCCAGCGAGTCACAATAGGCTTCCGTCCTGCTGGCATCTGGTCAATAATGGAAACATCCATATCGCCAAAGGCTGTGATGGCCAAGGTTCGTGGGATGGGAGTCGCTGTCATCATGAGGACATCTGGATTGTCGCCTTTTTCCCGTAAAATCCGCCTTTGACCCACACCAAAACGGTGCTGCTCATCTATGATAATCAAGCCCAGGCGAGCATAATCCACCCCATCCTGAATCAGAGCATGGGTTCCGATAATCAAATCAGCCTCACCCTTGGTAATTGTCTCCAAAACTTCTCTCTTTTCTGCAGCTTTCAAGGATCCTGTCAAGAGAGCGAGTTTCAAGTCTGGAAAGAGACTCTGTAGACTTTCAAAGTGTTGCTCTGCTAGGATTTCTGTCGGTACCATGAGGGCTGCTTGGTAGCCAGCCGTCACTGCCGCATACATAGCCAAGCCAGCGACTACCGTTTTCCCGCTCCCCACATCCCCTTGTAGGAGACGATTCATGTGGTGGTCCGACTTCATGTCGGTCAAAATTTCCTGCAAACTCTTTTCTTGAGCTGGGGTCAGAGCAAAAGGAAGATTTTCTTTAGCAGCTGTCACCTTTTCCTGAGACCAGTTCAGAACCAGACCGCTTCCCTGAACTTTATTTTCAGACTTAAGCGTCTGCAATTGCATCTGGAAATAAAAGAGTTCCTCAAACTTGATACGGCGAAGGGCCTGCTTGTATTCTGCCAAATCCTTAGGGAAGTGCATGGCTCTGACTGCCTGACAACGGGACATAAGTTTGTATTTGTCTAGTAAAGACTGGGGAAGATTTTCTTCTATCAAGAGGTCCAGTCCTTGATCAAAGGCCGTCTTGATAACCTTAACCAGACTGGCCTGACTGACTCCCTGAGCCAGTCGATAGACAGGCTGGAGGTCATCTTCCACCTGAGCAAGGACCTTCATCCCTGTCAAACTAGCCTTGGCACGGTCCCATTTTCCAAAGACAGCAAGAGTTGCTCCCAACTCTATCTTATCAGCTAGATAGGGCTGGTTAAAGAAATTCACCGCAAAAACAACTTCTCCCTGCTTGAGACTAAAGCGCAGACGATTGCGCTTGAAACCATAATACTGGACACTGGCGGGAGTCACGACTTGACCAGACAGAACAGCTTTTTCACCGTCTTCTAGCTCCAGCACCTGCTTGGTTTTGAAGTCTTCATAACGGAAAGGAAAGTAGAGCAAGAGGTCTTGCAAGTTTTCAATTCCTAGTTTGGCGTATTTTTCTGCTGACTTTGGTCCCACACCAGGTAAGACATGCAAGGGTTGATGTAGATTCATGCTCCACTCCTTTCTTTTTTAATAATATTCTCTCGGAATGCGGTCGCTGAGAAGACAAACTACCTCGTAGTTAATAGTCCCGCGGTAGGCAGCTACCTGAGTTGCTGTGATTTCCTTATCTCCGTCGCAGCCAATCAAGGTTACCTTGGTTCCGAGTGGGTAAGGCTTAGGCAGACGAATGGTGATTTGGTCCATCGAAACCCTGCCTACGATTGGGCAAGCTTGTCCATCTACCAAGACAGAGAAATTCTGCATGTCACGTGTCCAACCATCCGCATAACCGATTGGCACAGTCGCGATGACTTGCTCGCTATCTGCCTGATAGGTCGCTCCGTAGCCCATGCAAGCTCCGGCTGGAACTGTCTTGACATGAACCAGAGCAGACTCCAAGGTCAAGGCTGGGGTCAGGTCATAGGGCAAATTCAAGACCTCTCCACTCGGATTGAGACCATACATGGCATCTCCCATACGAACCGCATTGAAAATAGTCTCTGTATGCCAAAGAGTCGTTGCCGAGTTGCTAGCATGTACCAGCTCTGGAAGACCTTTCATACTGGCTAAAATAGTTTTAAACCGTTCTAATTGCTCATTAAAGTAGGTATCTGATTCCTCATCTGCAGTAGCAAAGTGGGTAAAAATCCCTTCAACACGAGCACCGTGTTGCTTGAGCAAATCTTGAGCCTGCTCAGCCTCGCCGACCTCTCTAAAACCAATCCGTCCCATTCCTGAATCAATCTTGAGGTGAACTGTCAATCCAGTTAGGTCTGCTTCCTTATCTAAGAGTGCTTGAATCCACTCCAGTCCAGCCACAGTCAAGGTGATGTCGTATTCTTTAGCTAGAGCGACAGCTTCTAGCTCAGAAACTCCTAAAATAAGGATTTTTTTGCTGAGTCCAGCTTGTCTGAGTTCAATGGCTTCATCAATATTGGAAACGCAAAAGCCATCAACATCATCTTGAATTGCCTTGGCAACGGCAACAGCCCCATGACCATAGGCATTAGCCTTGACTACTGCAAATTTAAGCGTTCCTTGAGGGATATGAACTCCCATTTGCTGAATATTTTGTCGAATAGCTCCCAGATGAATCAGAGCCTTGGTTGGTCTATGTGGACTAGCTTTCATGATTTTCCTCCAAAATGACACTGGCTGTCACAAACTGATCGGTATGGCTGATAGACAGCCAAATCTTTCCTGAAAATGGTGTCTGACTAAAATAAGGCGCCCCGCGTTCATTGTTCAAGACCTCCAAATCCTGAAAACCGAGTTTTCCAATACCAGTTCCCATGGCCTTGGAAAAGGCTTCTTTAGCAGACCAGCGACCAGCTAAATATTCGATTTGTCTGCGCCCTTTAAGACTGTTAAACCGTTCCATTTCCCGAGCGGTCAGCACGCGCTTAGCAAATCCTTCATGTCGTGTAACTGCTCTTTCTATCGAAGCCAATTCTTCGATGTCAATTCCGTGTCCAACTATCATTCTCATCAAAAGGAGTTGAGATTCCCCAACTCCATCCTTTTCACTTATTTTGTCAAGGTAGCATAGATTTCTTCTACCAAGGCCTCTGTATTTTCCCAACCTAGACAAGGATCGGTAATAGAGCAACCAAAGACCTCTGGTTGGTTTTGACGACCATCTGCTAGGTAAGATTCAATCATAAAGCCTCGAACCGTCTTTTTGATTTTCTCATTCCAATCACGATTTTGCAAGGTCTGGCGAACAATTCGAATCTGCTCCATATATTGCTTACCGGAATTATCATGGTTAGTGTCAATGAGGATAAAGGGATTTTCAAGTCCCATGGTTTCATAACGCTCAATAGCATTTAGCAAGGTTTCAT
Source organism: Streptococcus sp. (assembly GCF_019414905.1). Taxonomy (GTDB): domain Bacteria; phylum Bacillota; class Bacilli; order Lactobacillales; family Streptococcaceae; genus Streptococcus. Next base: position 4,697 of record NZ_DXLC01000104.1, read on the forward strand.
AGTAAAAGTTAGGCTCATTTTTCCCATATTCATTAACTGCGCCACGAAGGATGACGTGGGCCAAGGGATTTCCTGAAGTCTCAACTTCTTGACCATGGAAGAGGAAGGTTTGTTTGTTTTGAGCGGCATAGATACCATTAAACATAACACCCAAATTTCCAGAAGTTGGATTTTTCATCCCGACTGGTGCATCAATCCCCGAGGCCACAAAGCGGTGCTCTTGGTCTTCCACAGAACGAGCCCCTACAGCATGGTAGCTGACCAAATCATCTACCAAGACCAGATTTGACGGATAAAGCATCTCATCTGCCGTTGTCAAACCAGTCTCTGTAATCACGCGGTAATGCAACTGGCGCACAGCCTGCAAGCCGTTAATCAGACTCGGAGCCTTAGAAGTATCTGGCTGGTGAACCAAACCTTTATAGCCGTCTCCATTTGTGCGAGGTTTAGCAGTATAAACACGCATGACCATGAAAATCTTGTCCGCCACCTTCTTTTGCAAGGCTGATAAACGGCGAGCATATTCCAAGACAGCCTCTTCATTATCAGAAGAGCAAGGACCAATCACCAAAAGGATACGGTCATCTTCTCCTGAAATAATGTCTGCCAATTCTCTATCACGGCGCTCCTTTAGTCGCAAGGCTTCCGTAGACAATTGGGTTTCTGCCTTGATTGCTTCAATATCGATTTCTTGACCTTTTTCAATAAATGCCATCTTATTCTCCTAGCGTTTGGTAGATTTCTCTGACAAGGGCTTCCGTATTTTCCCAGCCAAGGCAAGGGTCTGTGATTGACTTGCCAAATACTTCTGGTTCGTTTTGACGGCCGTCTTCTAGATAAGACTCAATCATAAAGCCGCGAACGTACTGCTTGATTTTTTCATTCCAATCACGGTTAATCAAGGTCTGGCGGACAATTCGAATCTGATCCATGTATTGCTTACCAGAATTGTCATGATTGGTATCCACAATGATAAAGGGATTTTCCAAGCCCATTTTCTCATACTGAGCAATGGTATCCATCAAATTATCATAGTAGTAGTTGGGAATATTCTTACCATACTCATTGATTGCTCCACGAAGAATGGCGTGCGAAAGAGGATTACCAGTTGTTTCCACTTCTTTTCCAAGAAAAAGGAAACTTTGTTTGTTTTGAGCAGCATAAATCCCATTAAACATAACATTGAGATTTCCAGAGGTTGGATTTTTAAAGCCAGTCGCGAAATCTGCCCCACTTGCCACAAAGCGGTGTTGCTGGTCTTCAACCGAACGGGCACCAACCGCCATGTAAGAAATCAAATCATCTACAAGCGGAAGATTTTCAGGATAAAGCATTTCGTCAGCTGTCGTCATACCTGTTTCTGTGATGACACGATAGTGGAGATGGCGCACGGCTTTAATCCCGTTGATAAGACTAGGCGCTTCTGTCGCGTTAGGCTGGTGAATCAAGCCCTTATAGCCATCTCCGTTGGTACGGGGTTTGGCTGTATAAACACGCATAACCATAAAGATACGGTCTGCCACTTCTTCTTGCAGAGCTGCCAAACGCTTAGCGTATTCAAGAACAGCTTCTTCATTATCAGATGAGCATGGCCCGATTACCAAGAGAATTCGCTGGTCTTCTCCACGTATAATGGCTTCTAACTCTTGATCGCGCTGTGATTTTCTCTCTAAAGCTTGGCCTTCTAATTTTGATAAGGCACGAACTTCTTCAATATTAATTTTAGGACTTTTTGCTGTAAATACCATAACTCATCTCCTTATAAAGCAAACGGATACCAAGTAAAAATTTACTTTTCACAAGGTATCCGCCTCTAAACTATCTCATTTTATTGTCTTTTACCGTGACAGTTTTTAAATTTCTTACCAGAACCACATGGGCAAAGTTCATTCCGTCCAATCTGGCTCAAATCCAAATCTTCTGGGATATTTGCTTGGTGGGCAGCGATATTGCGAGTCGCTGTTGTACTGATATGGTGTTCTGCTTGTGGTCTTTCTTGTTCATGAATTTGTGCTTTCATCATCAAACGTGTCACATCAAACTCAATCGAACCAATCATGTCATTAAACATACGGAAACCTTCTGCCTGATACTCAACAACAGGGTTGTTCTGAGCATAGCCACGAAGTCCAACCGCGTTACGCAATTGATCAAGAGCGTCGATATGATCTGTCCACTTGTTATCCACCACTCGTAGAATCAAAACTTTTTGGAATTCTTTAACTGCTTCTTCATCTCGTAGTTTTGAAACTTGACTGTCGTAAACCTTCAAGGCACGTTGGAAGAGCTCTTCCTTGATAGCCTTATCAGACAAGCCTGACAAGTCTTCCATCGTAATAGAATCTTCTGGAAGCAAGTTGTACTTAGCAAAGTTCAAAATCGCTTCTAGTTTTTCATCTTGTTTAGCACGCGCATGACCATCAACAACACGACCAATCGTGCGTTTGATCATTGAGTGAATTTCAGGCGCCAAGTCACGGTCTGCAGTGATAACATCGTAACGTTGAGCGTAGATAATTTCACGTTGTTCACGCATGACATCATCGTATTGAAGGACTTGTTTACGGGTATCATAGTTATTTCCTTCGACACGTTTTTGTGCTGCTTCAACTTGACGCGTCAACATACGAGACTCAATCGCCTCTTCAGACATGTTGAGACGTTCAAAGATTCCCTTCAAGCGTTCAGAACCAAAACGTTTCATCAAATCATCTTCGAGAGATAGATAGAATTGTGACTCACCTGGGTCTCCCTGACGACCTGAACGTCCACGAAGCTGGTTGTCGATACGACGGCTTTCATGACGTTCTGTACCAATAACACAAAGTCCTCCAAGTTCACGAACTCCTTCACCAAGCTTGATGTCGGTACCACGACCGGCCATATTTGTTGCAATGGTAACAGCACCACGTTGACCAGCATTCATGATAATTTGGGCTTCTTTATAGTGGTTTTTGGCGTTCAAGACTTCGTGAGGAACACCAGCTTCGACTAATTTTTTAGAAATGTAGTCACTGGTTTCAACCGCAACTGTACCAACCAAGACAGGTTGACCTTTTTGGTAACGAGCCTTAACGTCTTTAACAACGGCCTTAAACTTAGCTTCAATGCTAGCAAAAAGCAAGTCTGGATGGTCAATACGTTGAACAGGACGGTTTGTTGGGATTGGAATAACACGAATGTTGTAAATTTCACGGAATTCTTCTTCCTCAGTCTTACCTGTACCCGTCATACCAGACAATTTCTTGTACATACGGAAAAGGTTTTGGTAAGTAATTGAGGCAGATGTCTTGGTTTCATCCTGAATTGGCACACCTTCTTTAGCTTCAATAGCTTGGTGCAAGCCATCAGAATAACGACGACCTTCCATGGTACGACCTGTAAATTGGTCAACGATCAAGATTTCTTGTTCTTCGCTCACAACATAGTCAATATCGAGAAGCATGATATAGTTGGCACGAAGGGCGTTATCGATAAAGTGAGTCAAAGCTACGTTTTCGATGTCATAGAGGTTTTCAAGTTTGAAGTAGCTTTCAGCCTTGTCAATCCCTGAATCAGACAAACCAATAGTCTTAGACTGCACATCGATGATGTAGTCGTCTTTGTCCAAAGATTTTACATAGTGGTCTGCCATGTGGTAGAGCTGACTGGTTTCAACTGCATTAGCACCTGATACGATCAAAGGTGTACGAGCCTCATCAATCAAGATAGAGTCAACCTCATCGACCAAGGCATAGTTAAGCGGACGTTGTACCATGTTTTCAGCACGAACGACCATGTTATCACGAAGGTAGTCAAATCCGATTTCTGAGTTGGTTGAGTAGGTAATATCACACTCATAGGCTTCTTTTTTCTCCATTGGAGATTTGGCAGCCAAGTTAATCCCTACTGACAAACCAAGCCATGAGTACAATTCACCCATCTCAGTCGCGTCACGTTCTGACAGGTATTCATTGACCGTAACTACGTGAACCCCTTTACC
>NZ_DXLC01000105.1:0-1257 GCF_019414905.1 Streptococcus sp.
GTCAAAAAAGCATATTCAGTAGAAACTAAGCTAGCCTGTATCGAAATGAAAAAGGCAGGTAAATCAAATAAGGTTATCATGGATACCCTCGGCATCAAAAATGTTAGTCAGGTCAAGACCTGGTGGCAATGGTATCAGAATGATGAATTGTTCCGTTTCCACCAACCTGTGGGGAAACAATATACTTATGGTAAAGGGATGAAGCAGTTATCTGAAGTGGAACAGTTACGTTTACAGGTAGAATTACTAAAAAAGTATCAGAGCTTGATAAGAAAATCGACAAAGTAAGTCTTATTAAGCTAGTGGAAGAGTATAAGAAAATGTGCCCTGTATCTATTATTTTAGAGTGTTTCGGAGTCAAACGCTCAACCTTTTATCGCTGGAAACAGGAATGTAAGAATTCTCAGAAAAGAGACGAAATAGCAGATAAAATCGAACAACTCTGTATGGAAAATCACTTTATTTACGGATATCGAACCATCACTCGCTTGCTCAAGAAAGTTTATAACCTCGTCATTAATCGCAAGAAGGTCTATCGTATTATGAAGGAAAAGGGCTGCCTTTGCCGTGTCCGTCCCAAGAAGGGACCTAAATTAGGGAAGCCTTACCATGTAACAGACAATAAGCTGGATCGTAATTTTCAAGCAGACAGGCCTATGGAGAAGCTTGTCACAGACATCACCTACCTCTACTTTGGGAACTGTAGACTTTATCTATCTTCAATCATGGATCTCTATAATCGTGAAATTGTAGCTTATACCATCTCCGAATGCCAAGATACGGACTTTGTGCTCGACACACTTCATCAACTTGAGCTACCTCAAGGAGCACTTTTACACAGTGACCAGGGATCTGTCTATACCTCAAAAGCTTACTATCAGGCTTGTACAGAAAAAGGCATCACCCGCTCTATGTCCCGAAAAGGAACACCAGCAGATAATGCCTGTATCGAATGGTTCCACTCTATTCTCAAGTCTGAAACCTTCTATCTCCATAAGTGGAGAAACTTAACCAAAGATAGTATAACAGATATTGTCAAAAATTACATCATATTTTATAATGAAACTAGAATTCAACAAAAATAAAATGACCAGTCTCCTGTAGAGTACAGAAAACTGGTCGCATAAGAGGGGTTTTCTCTTCTCCCATTATTGGGGTGCAGTGCCGATTTCTAGTCTTTTTATTAGTAGTGGAACTTCTATTTATTGAAAAGCATCTATACCAACAACCTTGATAAGAATTGTCAGAAGGATAAGC
>NZ_DXLC01000106.1:0-7247 GCF_019414905.1 Streptococcus sp.
GATGTGTATAAGAGACAGGAAGCTTGGCAGGCTTCCTTTCATCATCCCTTTATTTTACAATTACAAGAGGGGAATTTAGAACCTGGCATTTTCCGCTATTACCTGATTCAGGATGCCTACTATCTGAAGGCCTTCTCAGAAGCCTATCACCTCTTGGCTGATAAGACTTCAAACCAAGAGATGAAAAGACTCTTGAAACAAAATGCTCAGAGTCTAGTGGAGGGTGAATTATTTATCCGCCAACAATTTTTCAAGGAATTGGGAATCAGCGACCAGGAAATGGAGCAACATCCAATCGCTCCAACTTGTTATCATTATGTTTCGCATATTTATCGGCAATTTGAAGAAGCAAATCTAGCCATTGCTTTTGCAAGTTTGCTGCCTTGTCCTTGGTTATACCATGATATAGGCAAATCACTTAATCTTAAACCATCACCAAATCCTCTCTATCAACAATGGATTGAGACTTATATTACGGATGAGTTAGAGCAGCAGATCAGAGAGGAGGGAGCGCTGGTCAATCAGCTCTATCGAGAAAGTGACGAGACAGACAAGAAAAAAATGCTAGATGCCTTCCACATCAGTGTTCATATGGAAGCTAAGTTTTGGGAAATGGCCTACCAACACGAGACATGGAAGAGCGATTTACAGTCTTTAGAAAAAGGAGAATAATAAACATGAGAAAGCACCAATTACAAGTTCATAAATTAACCATTTTATCCATGATGATTGCCCTTGATGTAGTCCTTACTCCTATCTTTCGGATTGAGGGAATGGCACCGATGTCCAGTGTAGTCAATATTCTAGCAGGAATCATGATGGGACCTGTTTATGCCTTGGCTATGGCTACAGTAACAGCTTTTATCCGTATGACGACTCAAGGGATTCCGCCTTTAGCTCTTACAGGAGCGACTTTTGGAGCCCTTCTTGCAGGTCTCTTTTATAAGTACGGTCGAAAATTTTACTTTTCTGCCTTGGGAGAAATTTTGGGAACAGGTATTATTGGTTCTATTGTTTCCTATCCTGTTATGGTACTCTTTACAGGATCAGCTGCAAAGCTTAGCTGGTTTATCTATACTCCTCGATTTTTCGGAGCAACCTTAATCGGTACAGCGATTTCCTTTATTGCCTTTCGATTTTTAATCAAGCAGGAATTCTTTAAAAAAGTGCAGGGATATTTCTTTGCTGAAAGGATAGACTGATGCTGGAATTATCAAATCCTTTTCCTTTGGAAACGACTTCCCTCATTCACTGCATTACCAATGAGATTTCTTGTGAGATGCTGGCAAATGGGATTTTGGCTCTGGGATGTAAACCTGTCATGGCAGATGATCCCCGTGAGGTTCTTGATTTTACTAAGCAAAGCCAGGCACTCTTCATCAATTTGGGGCATTTGTCTGTTGAGAAGGAAAAAGCAATCCGCATGGCAGCTTCGTATGCAAACCAATCTTCTCTCCCGATGGTAGTAGATGCGGTTGGCGTAACAGCGTCGCCCATTCGTAAGGGACTAGTCAGAGACCTTTTAGACTATAGCCCTACGGTACTTAAAGGAAACATGTCGGAAATTCGAAGTCTTGTTGGCTTAAAACACCACGGAGTTGGGGTCGATGCGAGTGCTAAAGATCAAGAAACTGAGGATTTGCTTCAAGTTTTGAAAGACTGGTGTCAGACCTATCCAGGTATATCATTCTTAGTCACAGGCCCTAAGGACCTCATCGTGTCGAAGAATCAAGTTGCTGTATTGGAGAATGGCTGTGCAGAATTAGACTGGATAACAGGGACAGGAGACTTGGTTGGAGCCTTAACAGCCGTTTTTCTCAGCCAAGGAAAGACTGCCTTTGAAGCATCTTGCTTGGCAGTATCTTATCTCAATATCTCTGCTGAGAAAATAGTTGTTCAAGGAATAGGATTGGAAGAATTTCGTTACCAAGTACTCAATCAGCTTTCGCTCCTCAAAAGAGATGAAAACTGGCTAGATGCTATCAAAGGAGAGGTTTATGAATAGAGAGGCGCTTAGACTGTATCTGGTAACCAACCGCTACCAAGATTCCGCGGAAAGCTTTCTTGAAAAGGTTGAGATGACTTGCCGTTCAGGGGTTACCATAGTCCAATTACGAGAAAAAAATCTTACAACCAATCAATATTATCAACTGGCAAAAAAAGTCAAGGAAATAACAGATACCTATCAGGTACCCTTGATAATCGATGATCGGTTGGATATCTGTCTTGCAGTCGATGCTGCTGGTCTGCATATTGGCGACGATGAACTACCAGTTTCGGTTGCCCGCCAAGTATTGGGACCTGACAAAATACTCGGTGTTACGGCTAAAACTGTAAAAAGGGCCCTTGAGGCAGAAGAAGGGGGAGCAGATTACTTGGGGACAGGAGCCATTTTCCCGACTACGACCAAGGAAAATGCGCCTATTACCCTGATTTCAACCTTGAAAACAATTTGCCAAAGGGTCGCCATTCCTGTAGTTGCTATCGGAGGCTTGACTTCAGAGAACATTGACCAACTTATCGGCACGGGTATAGCTGGTGTAGCTGTAGTGCGTGATTTGATGCAGGCAGAAGATATAGAGGCAAAAACACAAGCTTTTTTAACAAAGCTAGATGACATTATTTCCTAATTAATACTCAATGAAAATCAAAAAGTAAACTAGGAAGCTAGTCGCAGGTTGCTCAAAGCACAGCTTTGAGGTTGCAGATAAAGCTGACGTAGTTTGAAGAAGTATAAAAACTCTCTAATTCCCTTAAAGCGGGAACTAGAGAGTTTTTTTAATCTTTAAAACTTGTATGGTTGACTGGGCCAGAACCATGACCGAGTTGAGGGGCGTCTTGGATGGCTTTCGTGATAAAGGCCTTGGCCTTATCAACTGCCTGATAAAGGCTTTTTCCCTTGGCTAGTTCAGCAGTAATCACTGCAGCAAAGGTACATCCAGTACCATGTGTATGACAGGTTTGAATTCGTGGACTTTCCCAGACAAATTGGTCATCCTTGGTAAAGAGGAAATCCTTGGCACCGCCTTCGAGATGGCCTCCTTTGATGACAACAGACTGAGGACCAAATTCTTTTAAAATCAGGCGACCGGCACGCTGCATGTCTTCAGGATCATGGATTGAAAAACCAACAATTTCTTCCGCCTCAGGAAGATTGGGAGTGATAATACTTGCAAGGGGAAGCAGGTTTGTTTTTAGGTAGCTTCTGGCACTGGTATCAATCAGGGTGTCTCCGCTCGTAGCGACCATAACAGGGTCAAGGACGTATGGACATTCAAGGTTCTTTAAGTAGGGTTGGATAATTTCCATGATTTCTGTTGTCGCTAACATTCCAGTTTTCACAGCCTGTGGCTTGATATCCGAAAAGACACTCTCCAATTGGGCTTTCAACATTTGAGGAGAAACGTGCTCGATTAATTGAACGCCTCTGGTATTTTGAGCGACAAGACTGGTCACAACGGCCATTCCATAGACATCTCTAGCTTGGAACGACTTTAAATCAGCCATAATGCCAGCACCACCACTAGGGTCAGTCCCTGCAATGGTCAAAGCAACGGGTAAATAAGTCATCTAAAACCTCCCAACCAACTGAAGTTTGTATTCTTAAGAACAAGCTAGTCTGTTTTAGAAAGGCAATAGAAGACTGCTAGTCCCCATTATCATTTCCACTTCCATCAGCTAGCATTACCTAGATTGAGTCAAAGGGTCTAATAGTCGTTAATCTCAGCTTTACGCACCCCTAGTGGTTGTTTTCTTTTTTCTTTAGTATAGCATATTTTTATAGTTTATATAGTAAGATTTGACTGAAAATCCTTTATCAAATGATTAAAATTCAATTTTTCAAAGAAAAGATTGATTTCATAGTTGACAAATGTAGATTTTAAGAGTATACTGATAATTGTAATTGACAAATGTAGATTTTGGAGGTGTGCTAATGCAGATTTCAGATGCAGAATGGCAGGTCATGAAGATTATTTGGATGCAAGGAGAGCAGACTAGTACGGATTTAATCAGGGTTCTGGCGGAGCGGTTCGACTGGTCCAAGTCAACCATTCAAACTCTTTTGGCTCGTTTGGTTGAGAAAGAGTGTCTGACAAGGAAAAAAGAAGGTAAGTCCTTTGTTTATTCGGCGCTTTTAACTCTAGACCAAAGCCGAGACTTGCTTGTCCAAGATATCAAGGACAAGGTTTGTTCCCGTAGGATTAAGAACTTGTTGGCTGATTTGATTGCTGAATGTGATTTTACTAAGGCTGACTTGGAAGACTTGGAAGCTGTGATTTCTGAGAAGAAATCAAGCGCTGTAACAGAAGTAAGATGTAATTGTATGTAAAGGAGACGTCATGTTAAATAGCATTGTAACCATTATTTGTATTGCCCTTATCGCGTTTATCTTGTTTTGGTTTTTCAAAAAGCCTGAAAAATCTGGACAAAAGGCCCAGCAAAAAAACGGCTACCAAGAGATTCGAGTGGAGGTCATGGGGGGCTATACGCCTGAGTTGATTATCCTCAAGAAATCAGTGCCAGCACGCATTGTCTTTGACCGCAAGGACCCTTCACCCTGTCTGGACCAAATTGTTTTTCCAGATTTTGGTGTACATGCGGACCTGCCTATGGGCGAAGAGTATGTAGTGGAAATCACGCCTGAGCAGGCTGGAGAGTATGGTTTCTCTTGTGGCATGAATATGATGCACGGCAAGATGATTGTAGAATAGGAGAATGATATGACTGAAATTGTAAAAGCAAGTCTTGAAAATGGTGTTCAAAAAATCCGTATCACGGCAGACAAAGGCTATCATCCAGCCCATATCCAGCTTCAAAAGGGAATTCCAGCTGAGATTACCTTTCATCGAGCAACTCCTTCAAACTGTTATAAGGAAATTCTGTTTGAAGAAGAAGGCATCTTGGAACCAATCGGCGTAGATGAGGAGAAAGTCATTCGATTTACACCTCAAGAATTAGGTCAACATGAATTTTCGTGTGGCATGAAGATGCAAAAGGGGAGTTATACTGTAGTTGAGAAGACTCGAAAATCTCTATCACTTTTACAGCGTTTTTGGATTACTAGTATCTTTACTGTGCCTCTTGTGATCCTCATGATTGGGATGTCGACAGGAGGAATTAGTCACCAAGTCATGCGTTGGGGCACCTTTTTAGCCACAACACCGATTATGCTAGTAGCAGGTGGTCCTTATATCCAAAGTGCTTGGGCTAGTTTTAAAAAGCACAATGCCAACATGGATACCTTGGTTGCTCTGGGAACCCTAGTGGCCTATTTCTATAGCTTAGTTGCCCTCTTCGCTGGTCTCCCCGTTTACTTTGAAAGTGCTGCCTTTATCTTCTTCTTCGTTCTTATGGGAGCCGTTTTTGAGGAGAAAATGCGGAAAAATACTTCCCAAGCTGTGGAGAAATTACTTGACTTGCAGGCTAAAACTGCAGAAGTCTTGCGTGAGGATAACTATGTTCAAGTCCCTTTGGAGCAAGTCAAGGTAGGTGACCTGATTCGAGTGCGTCCCGGTGAAAAGATTGCGGTTGATGGTTTCGTAGTAGAAGGTATCTCTAGTATTGATGAGTCTATGGTGACAGGTGAGAGCCTGCCAGTGGACAAAACGGTTGGAGATACGGTCATTGGCTCCACCATCAATAATAGTGGAACTCTTGTTTTTAGAGCAGAAAAAGTTGGTTCAGAGACTGTTTTGGCTCAGATTGTGGATTTTGTGAAGAAAGCTCAGACAAGTCGTGCGCCGATTCAGGACTTGACGGATAAAATTTCAGGCATTTTTGTCCCAGCAGTTGTCATTTTAGGGATTGTGACCTTTTGGGTTTGGTTCGTCTTGCTCAGGGATAGTGTGGTCGTGCTTGGAGCCAGTTTTGTGTCCTCTCTTCTCTACGGAGTGGCGGTTTTGATTATCGCCTGCCCTTGTGCCTTGGGGCTTGCAACACCAACAGCCCTCATGGTGGGAACAGGCCGCAGTGCCAAGATGGGGGTTCTTCTCAAAAATGGAACAGTCCTACAGGAAATCCAGAAAGTTCAAACTATCGTCTTTGATAAGACCGGGACTTTGACGGAAGGAAAACCAGTGGTCACAGATATCATTGGCGACGAGTCAGAAGTGCTTGGATTGGCAGCATCCTTGGAAGAAGCTTCTCAACACCCACTGGCTGAGGCCATTGTCAAGCGAGCTAGTGAGGTTGGACTTGAGTTTCAAACTGTTGAAAATTTCCAAGCCCTACACGGAAAAGGTGTTTCAGGACAAATCAATGGGAAACAAGTTCTTCTTGGAAATGTTAAAATGCTGGATGGTATGACCATTTCTAGCACCTATCAGGAAAAACTAGAAGAACTGGAAAAAGAAGCTAAGACAGTTGTATTCTTGGCTGTTGACAATGAAATCAAAGGCTTACTTGCTTTGCAAGATATTCCTAAGGAAAATGCTAAGCAAGCCATCAGTCAGTTGAAAAAGCGTGGTCTTAAAACAGTCATGCTGACAGGGGATAATGCCGGTGTGGCGCGTGCTATTGCCGATCAGATCGGAATTGAAGAGGTCATTGCAGGTGTCTTGCCAGAAGAAAAAGCCCATGAAATCCATAAACTACAAGCGACTGGCAAGGTAGCATTTGTTGGGGACGGTATCAATGACGCTCCGGCCCTCAGTGTAGCGGATGTGGGAATTGCTATGGGAGCTGGAACAGATATTGCCATCGAGTCAGCAGATTTGGTGTTGACAACCAATAATCTCTTAGGTGTGGTGCGTGCATTTGACATGAGTAAGAAAACCTTTAATCGAATTCTGCTCAATCTTTTCTGGGCCTTTATCTACAATCTCATCGGTATTCCAGTTGCAGCAGGAGTCTTTTCAGGGCTTGGTTTGGTACTCAATCCAGAACTTGCAGGATTCTTACTCATGTCAAAAGCACGCGCCAATCCTAGTAAATTGTTGGTTGTAAGGACAAGGTCTGCGGATTCAATAGCAATATCTGTTCCAGAACCCATAGCAATTCCGACATCAGCTACACTGAGGGCTGGCGCATCATTAATGCCATCTCCGACAAAGGCCAATTTGCCATTCTTTTGAAGCTTGTGAATTTCATGTGCCTTTTCCTCTGGCAAGACATTTGCGATTACTTCTTCGATACCAATTTGTTCTGCAATCGCATGGGCTACTCCAGCATTATCTCCAGTAAGCATGACCGTTCTAAGACCACGTTTTTTCAATTTAGCAATAGCTTCTTTGGCATTTTCCTTAGGG
>NZ_DXLC01000107.1:0-10886 GCF_019414905.1 Streptococcus sp.
CTTCGTCAGTCTTATCTACAACCTCAAAACAGTGTTTTGAGCAACCTGCGGCTAGTTTCCTAGTTTGCTCTTTGATTTTCATTGAGTATAAAACTCACGATGTTTCTGCTTTTCCTAGTGGACATTTGTCTACTTTTTTTATATAATAAAACTAAACCATAATGGTTGAGTTTTGAAATTATGGATTCAAGCATCGATTAGTCTTTCTAAGGGAGATAGTGTCCATTAAAGCATCATAATAGGAGGTGAAGTATGTATCAGCCAGAAAAATTAAAGGCTCGGAGGAAAGAGTTAAAACTGACACAGAAGGAAATTGCAGAGCAACTTGGGATTAGTTTCCAAGCTTACTCAGCTTGGGAACGTGGAGTCAAGGAACCGTCCAAGGAGAAAGTTACTCAGTTAGAGAATATTTTAAAAGTGCCAAAAGGATATTTTACTCAGATCGAGATTGTCCGTCTCTACCATAGCCTCTCCAAGCAAGGGCAGGAGAAGGTTGTTCTCTATGCTCGCAACCTATCTCAAGAGGAGCAAGCCCAGAAAGTGATAGCTATGCCAGAGCGCCTCTACGAGTACCGTGTTTATGAACGCATGTCAGCAGGTATTGGGGCTTCGGTCTACGATGATCAGAATTTTGATACGGTTTACTTTAATGAGGAATTGGCTCATGATTTTGCGTCATGGGTGTCTGGGGACTCCATGGAACCTAAATACCAAAATGGTTCAGTAGCTCTGATTCGAGAGACAGGATTTGACTATGACGGGGCGGTTTATGCAGTGGTTTGCAACAACCAGACCTATATCAAACGGGTCTATCGAGAGGAGAATGGATTGCGTCTGGTCTCTATCAATCCTAAATACAAGGATATTTTCATCTCCTATGAGGAAGATCCTCGGATTGTTGGCATTATCGTTGGGAATTTTGTACCGATGGAGGGCTAGTCAATGGGCTACTTTGATTATTCCAGAGAGCCCCAAAGTGACATTGCCTTTGTCGATATGAAATCCTTTTATGCTAGTGTTGAGTGTGTGAAAAGGGGCTTACATCCGCTGAAAACCTCGCTTTGTGTCATGAGTCGCGCGGATAACTCAACTGGTCTTATCCTAGCCTCCTCTCCCCTGTTTAAGAAGATTTTTGGCAAGTCAAATGTTGGTCGGGCCTATGATTTGCCTTTTGATATCAAAACGCGAAAATTTTCCTATTACAATGCTCGAAAGCAAGGGCTACCTACCGACTCAGACTATGTTCGCTACATCGAAGATTGGGCTCAAGTGACCTTGATTGTGCCACCCAGGATGGATGAGTACATCGCAGTCAATATGGAAATTCAGCGAATCTTTCAGAATTATGGCAGTCCAGATGATATTTATCCCTACTCTATCGATGAGGGTTTTATTGACCTGACTAGTTCGCTCAACTATTTCATCCCAGATAAGAGTCTCTCTCGCAAAGACAAGCTGGATTTGCTATCTGCTCGTATTCAGAGGGATATTTGGAGGCAGACAGGAATCTACTCTACAGTAGGTATGTCAAATGCCAATCCTTTACTGGCCAAGTTGGCTCTGGATAATGAGGCTAAGCACACTCCAACCATGAGGGCCAACTGGTCTTACCAGGATGTGGAAGAGAAGGTCTGGTCCATTCCCAAGATGACCGACTTTTGGGGAATTGGCAGGCGGATGGAGAAACGCTTGCATGCTCTGGGGATTTTTTCCATCAAGGAATTGGCAATCAGCAATCCCGACCAGCTAAAGAAAGTTCTGGGTCAGGCTGGCTTGCGTTTGTGGTTTCATGCTAACGGGATTGATGAGAGCAATGTTCATAAGCCCTATAAAGCCAAATCCAAGGGATTGGGGAATTCTCAAATCTTGCCGAGAGACTACGTGAAGCTACGGGATATTGAAATTATTCTCCGAGAAATGGCGGAGCAGGTGGCTATTAGACTGAGAAGATCTGGAAAGAAAACAACCCTTGTCTCTATCTATGTCGGTTTCTCTAAACAGGAGGTTAGGTCGTCTATTCACACACAAATGAAGGTCGAACCGACCAATAATACAGCTGTCTTAACGGATTATGTTTTGAAGCTATTTCATAACAAATACACTTCAGGAGCAGTCAGAAGTGTCGGAGTAAACTATTCAGGCTTTGTAGACGAGTCCTTTGGTTTGATTTCCCTATTTGATGATGTTGATAAGTTAGAAAAAGAAGAAAGGCTCCAGACGGCCATTGACTCCATTCGGGAACAATTTGGTTTCACTTCCCTTTTAAGAGCCAATGCACTGGAAGAAGCCTCTAGGAGTCTTGCTAGAAGCAAGCTGATTGGGGGACATTCTGCTGGAGGATTAGATGGATTAAAATGATTGATCGTTCTTATTTACCCTTTCAATCCGCGCGAGATTATCAAGATCCAGGTATGCAGAAATGGATGGGATTTTACCTTTCAGAACATACCAGTTCGCTTAGGGAAGAAAAAAAACGTGTTGATTTTTCGATAGATTTGGACCCAGTTGAGAAACTACATTTACTTTCTCAGCTTTATATTAGCCAGCTAAAGGGATTATTTGTGGTTAAGGAAAAGAGGCAGAAGGCGACTATCATCGGTGAGGTGAGGGAGTTATCACATCAGACTCTATCTATTAGGACAAACGAGGGATATAGGTTGATAGAGGTTGCAGATATCCTCGAAATTCGGCTGTGGGAGGAGGGAGTTTATGACTAGAAAAGAGTTGTATGAAAACAAACTGCAGATGGATTATTTTTCAGATGACTATATTCGTTTTGAAGAGGATTTTCAAAAATACTCTGCCATGAACGTACCTTTGACTTTCTTGATTGATGACATTCTACGAACCATGGCGATGAATCAGAAAAACTACTTTGTCTTAAACAAGGAAAATGCCAAGGATGGGCGGGAGCATAGCTTTTATTTTAGGGTGGTAA
This sequence comes from Streptococcus sp., assembly GCF_019414905.1. Taxonomy (GTDB): domain Bacteria; phylum Bacillota; class Bacilli; order Lactobacillales; family Streptococcaceae; genus Streptococcus. The sequence goes on from NZ_DXLC01000107.1 coordinate 2,939, forward strand.
CGGAAAAAGCGTGTCCTAGAAATAGGACCTATACATACTCAGGAGTCAAGAATAGCAGTCAGTAGTGCCTTGTCTGCTATGAATGTATCATTTTTACAACACTTCATGTTTCATATCATGGGGTGTTTTTCTATTTAAGTCAAAGCCAATCAAAAAATCTCACTATTCTTAGGCTAAAGGAGAACTAATAATAGTGAGATTGTGAATTATAGTAGTTTTTGTATCGCCTCTTCAATTTGTTTTGGGTCTGTTTTTGAAGAGAAGCGTTCAAAGACTTGCCCATCACGATCGATGAGAAATTTAGCGAAATTCCATTCGATTCGTTTTCCTAGTGGGCCAGATTTTTGTTCTTTCAACCAAACATAGAGAGGGTCTGCTTCCTTACCGTTAACCTTGATTTTGGCAAAGCGTGGGAAAGTAGTTTGATAATGTAGGCTACAGAAGCTGTTGATTTCCTCTGCGCTGCCTGGTGCTTGTCCCATAAACTGATTGCAAGGGAAGTCTAAAATCTTAAATCCCTGATCTTGATAGCGGTCATAGAGTTCTTGGAGTCCTTGGTACTGGGGCGTTAAACCACATCCGGTAGCAGTATTGACAACCAAGAGAACCTTGCCACGATAGGCATCTAGGGGAGTTTCTTGATGGTCTTGGTTCAAGACTGAAAAATCGTATAGTGAAGTCATTGCTTGCTTTTCTCCTTCTGTTTGGTATTTTTAGGAGTTTTTTCCTCCTGTAGTGATAGAAAGCCGTAGGTCAGGGTTCCAAAAATGCTACCGATAATCAGGCCATACATCAGTAAAGGAACACTTTTATCGAATTGCATGAGTAACTTCACAAAATCTGAAAGGGACATCTGCTGAACGAAGACTTTATGAAAGATGAGTAGGGTAAAGAGGCCAATCTGAAGGCCAATAAACACAACCCAGCTTCGGAATTTGATTTGGCTCTTGCTGTAGGTTTTAAGGATGATTTCTGACTTATCATCTTTTTCCAGATGGAGTTCTTTGACGGCTCTTTGAGTTTTTAAAGTAATGAAAAAAATGAGTCCAGAGTAAACGTAGGGCATGGCATAGCGAACAGCTTCTATGAAGCGTCCAAATAAGAGATAAAACAAGAAGAGGAAGAAGGAAGAATAAACGATTTGGATCATGGAACGGGCGCAAGCCTTGTAGATAATCTCTTGTCGGCATTCATCAAAAGGGCCTTGGATGTGAAAGAGATTTCGAAGTAGGCGAGTGGTGAAGTCTTCTTTTTTCATACTAGTAACCTCCTAAATGAGCAGTTTTACTGACTTTCTTTTACGAATTGATAGAGATAATAAAGATAAATGATAGAAGAAAGGCTAGCGATAGTGAGCAGTAAATAATATTTCCAACCGCTTGAGATGAGCATCAGTTGTGGTAAAGATAGAATCATAAAGTACAGTGCTAAGTTAAGTGTGCGCGTTTTTGGGGAGTCAATCTTTAGATAAGTCAGTCCTTTGTTAAGTGCTAGAATAAAGACTAGCACGAGGAATGTCTCGTCGATTGGCAAATTCCCTGAAACGATGATGAAGATGAGCAGAGAACTGAACAAAATGTGATAGGTAAGTAAAGTTAGCAATGATTTCATAGGTACCTCCTAATCCTGGTCTTTTTTAGCTCTTGCAATACGAAGTGAGTCGACAATATGTATCATCACTCCGAAAAAGAAAGCTCCCAGTATAGTTTTAAAAATATGTTTTGTATTTAGAAGAGAACTGATAAAATTTGAATTTTCACTTGTTAGGGTATCAATGAGTGGAATTATAAAAAATATCACTGTTCCATAAATCGAACCTGCTTTCAGACCAGGATAACGTGACTGTTTCTTTTCTTTTTTCATGAGTTTCCTCCTAATCATTATTCTGGTCTTCCTTGGCTTTTGCAATGCGACGGGAGATGAGAAACTGTATGCTCGCTCCGAAGAAGACAGAACCTAGAATGCTTGATACAGCATTTCTTATAGTGAGAAGAGACTGAAAATAGTCCTGACTCTCACCTAGCAGTATATGGAGGAGAGGCGTTATAAAAAACATCCATAGGCCAAAGAACAAACCTGCTTTCAGACCAGGGTAGTGTAGTTGCTTACTTTCTTTTTCACTCAGCATATCTGGATCAATGGCTGTGATGCCTGTTTTCTTGGTTTGGGAGAGTACATAGAGAGCAGAAATCATCGAAATGCCGAATATCACAATAGGATAGCCGATAGCGACAATTTGCGGATATTTATAAGCAAGGACAAAGGGAATAAGATTACCTAAAGTCATGAGGTAAAAGAGAATCACAAAGATTTTATTACCGATACGGTCAGCTTCGCGCCGTTTGTGTTCGTCAAGAGGGCCAGAAATGCCATAAATGCGTTTGATTAGTTTTTCAGTGAAGGTTTCTTTTTTCATGAGTTGGCTCCTTTTTTAAAAATCATCCTCCCAAAAGAGACTGTTGAGGTCAGTTTGGAGGCTGCGGGCGAGATTGAGACAGAGTTCCAGAGTTGGGTTGTACTTGTCGTTTTCAATCATGTTGATGGTTTGTCTCGAGACACCTATATCCTTGGCGAGCTCGAGCTGGGAAATGCCCAGTTCTTTGCGAAATTCTTTCACACGGTTCATCTGTTCTCCTTTCTGATTTGTGTCGTATATATTTGACTATATTATATTCTTCTATAGATTGAATGTCAAGCATATTTGACATATTTCTTAAAGAAATCTTACTTGTTTTTTGCCTATTTGTCTGACTAGTGCAAGCTGGTCGGATTTGTGGTAAAATAGATAAGATATGACAAAAGAATTTCATCATGTAACGGTCTTACTCCGCGAAACGATTGATATGCTCGACGTAAAGCCTAACGGTATCTACGTTGATGCGACTTTGGGTGGAGCAGGCCATAGCGAATATTTATTGAGTAAATTAAGTGAAAAAGGCCATCTCTATGCCTTTGATCAGGACCAGAATGCCATTGACAATGCACAAGAACGCTTGGCACCTTACATTGAAAAGGGGATGGTGACTTTTATCAAGGATAACTTCCGTCATTTGCAGGCACGTTTGCGCGAAGCTGGTGTTCAGGAAATTGATGGAATTTGTTATGACTTGGGAGTATCTAGTCCTCAGCTGGACCAGCGTGAGCGTGGTTTTTCTTATAAAAAGGATGCGCCACTGGACATGCGCATGAATCAGGATGCTAGTTTGACAGCCTATGAAGTGGTGAATCACTATGACTATCATGACTTGGTTCGTATTTTCTTCAAGTATGGTGAGGATAAATTCTCTAAACAGATTGCGCGTAAGATTGAGCAAGCTCGAGAAGTCAAGCCTATCGAGACTACGACTGAGTTAGCAGAGATTATCAAGTCGGCCAAACCTGCCAAGGAACTTAAGAAGAAGGGGCATCCTGCTAAGCAAATTTTCCAGGCTATTCGGATTGAAGTCAACGATGAGCTGGGAGCCGCAGATGAATCTATCCAGCAGGCTATGGAGATGTTGGCTCTAGATGGTAGAATCTCAGTGATTACCTTCCATTCGCTAGAAGACCGCTTGACCAAGCAATTGTTCAAGGAAGCTTCAACGGTTGAAGTTCCCAAAGGTTTGCCCTTCATCCCAGATGATCTCAAGCCCAAGATGGAATTGGTATCCCGTAAGCCAATCTTGCCAAGCGCAGAAGAATTAGAAGCCAATAACCGCTCGCACTCAGCCAAGTTGCGCGTGGCCAGAAAAATTCACAAGTAAGAGGAAAAAATGGTAGATAAAAAAGAAACAACCAGTCAATTCTTGCAGAATCGTATAAAAAAATTCTCCCGTGTGGAGAAGGCTTTTTATCTTTCCATTGCGTTTACAGCTCTTGTTTTGGCGCTTAGTATTATCTTTATGCAGACTCGACTCCTACAAGTACAAAATGATCTGACAAAAATCAATGCGCAGATAGAGGAGAAAAAGACAGAATTAGATGATGCCAAACAAGAGGTAAATGAATTGTTGAGGGCAGAACGCTTGAAAGAAATCGCAAATTCTAAGGACTTAAAATTGAATAACGAGAATATTCGATCAGCGGAGTAAGATATGAAGTGGACAAAAAGAATAACCCGATTTGCGATTAGAAACCGTAAATCTCCAGCAGAAAACCGTAAAATAGTAGGGAAGTACATCAGCTTGTTAGCTGTCGTACTTTTCGCTGTCTTTTTGGTTAATTTTGCTGTTATTATCGGGAGTGGTAGTAAATTTGGAACGGATCTAGTCAAAGAGGCCAAGAAAGTTCACCAAATAACCCGTACAGTCCCTGCCAAACGTGGGACTATTTATGACCGAAATGGAGTCCCGATTGCTGAGGACGCAACCTCCTATAATGTCTATGCTGTTATTGATAAAAAATACAAATCAGCAACTGGTAAAATTCTTTATGTAGAAGATGCCCAGTTTAATAAGGTAGCAGAGGTTTTCCATAAGTATCTGGATATGGACGAGGCTTATGTTAAAGAACAATTGTCTCAACCGAATCTGACTCAAGTTTCTTTTGGTGCCAAAGGAAATGGGATTACCTATGCCAATATGATGGCTATTAAAAAGGATTTGAAAGACGCTAGTGTTGAAGGAATTGACTTTACAACTAGCCCTAACAGAAGCTATCCAAATGGACAATTCGCTTCTAGTTTTATTGGTTTAGCTCAACTCCATGAAAATGAAGATGGGAGCAAGAGTTTGCTGGGAACTTCTGGGATGGAGAGTTCCTTGAACAGTATTCTTGCAGGGAAAGACGGTATTATTACCTATGAAAAAGATCGTCTGGGTAATATTGTCCCTGGAACAGAACAAGTTTCCCAGCAAACGGTAGATGGCAAGGATGTTTATACAACTATTTCCAGCACCCTTCAGTCCTTCATGGAGACCCAGATGAATGCCTTTCAAGAAAAAGTAAAAGGCAAGTATATGACAGCAACCTTGGTCAGTGCCAAAACAGGGGAAATTCTTGCAACAACGCAACGGCCGACCTTTGATGCCGATACTAAGGAAGGGTTGACCAAGGACTTTGTTTGGCGTGATATCCTCTATCAAAGCAACTATGAGCCAGGGTCAACTATGAAGGTCATGACACTAGCTGCTGCTATTGACAATAACACTTTCCCAGGAGGAGAAGTTTTCAATAGTAGTGAATTAAAAATAGCGGATGCGACAATTCGAGATTGGGATGTTAATGGTGGTTTGACGACTGGTGGGATGATGACTTTCTTACAAGGTTTCGCTCACTCCAGTAATGTTGGAATGAGTCTACTTGAACAAAAAATGGGAGATGCTACTTGGTTGGATTATCTAAACCGCTTTAAGTTTGGGGTGCCGACGCGTTTTGGTCTGACTGATGAGTATTCAGGTCAATTGCCTGCAGATAATATTGTTGATATTGCCATGAGTGCATTTGGTCAGGGGATTTCTGTAACGCAGACCCAGATGCTACGTGCTTTTACAGCCATTGCCAACGATGGAGTTATGCTGGAGCCAAAATTTATAAGTGCTATTTATGATACTAACAATCAGTCTGTACGAAAGTCTCAAAAAGAGATTGTAGGAAAACCTGTATCTGAAGATGCAGCAAGCTTGACTCGTACTAACATGATATTAGTTGGGACGGACCCTCTATATGGAACTATGTATAATCACCAAACAGGAAAGCCAATTATAACAGTTCCTGGACAAAATGTAGCAGTTAAATCCGGTACGGCTCAAATCGCTGATGAGAAAAATGGAGGCTACTTGGTTGGTTCTACCAATTATATTTTCTCAGTTGTGACTATGAATCCTGCTGAAAATCCTGATTTTATCTTGTATGTAACGGTTCAACAGCCTGAGCATTATTCAGCTGTCCAGTTGGGAGAGTTTTCCAATCCAATCTTGGAGCGGGCTTCAGCGATGAAAGAATCTCTGAACCTTCAATCTCCAGCTAAGAATTTAGATCAAGTGACGACAGAATCTTCGTATGCAATGCCTAGCATCAAGGATATTTCACCTGGTGATTTGTCGGAAGCCTTACGTCGAAATGTTGTGCAACCAATCGTTGTTGGTACTGGAACAAAGATTAAAGAGACTTCTGTAGAAGAAGGAAAAAATCTTGCACCAAACCAACAAGTTCTCCTTTTATCGGATAAGGTAGAAGAAATTCCAGATATGTATGGCTGGAAAAAAGAGACTGCTGAGGCCTTTGCTAAATGGTTGGATATTGAGCTAGAATTTGAAGGTTCAGGTTCCGTCGTCCAAAAGCAAGACGTTCGGACCAATACAGCTATCAAAAACATTAAAAAAATTAAATTAACTTTAGGAGATTAACATGATTAGTTCCATCAGTGCTGGAATTGTGACATTTTTACTAACTTTAGTGGGAATTCCGGCCTTCATCCAATTTTATAGAAAGGCGCAAATTACAGGCCAGCAGATGCATGAGGATGTCAAACAGCACCAGGCAAAAGCTGGGACTCCTACAATGGGGGGGCTTGTTTTCCTCATTGCTGCAGTTGTTGTGAGTTTCTTCGTCGCTCTGTTTTCAAAACAATTGACCAATAATGTCGGTATGGTTTTGTTTATTTTGGTCTTGTATGGTTTGGTTGGTTTTTTAGATGACTTCCTCAAGGTCTTCCGTAAAATCAATGAGGGCCTTAATCCCAAACAGAAATTGGCTCTTCAGCTGCTAGGTGGCGTCATTTTCTACCTTTTTTATGAGCGTGGGGGCGATATGCTCTCTGTCTTTGGCTACCAAGTGCATTTAGGGATTTTCTATATTATCTTCGCTCTTTTCTGGCTAGTCGGTTTTTCAAACGCAGTCAACTTGACAGATGGTATTGACGGTCTAGCTAGTATTTCCGTTGTGATTAGCTTGTCTGCCTATGGAGTTATTGCCTATGTGCAAGGTCAGATGGATATCCTTCTAGTGATTCTTGCCATGATTGGTGGTTTGCTTGGTTTCTTCGTCTTTAACCATAAGCCTGCTAAAGTCTTTATGGGGGATGTGGGAAGTTTGGCCTTAGGTGGAATGCTGGCAGCTATCTCTATGGCCCTCCACCAAGAATGGACTCTCTTGATTATCGGAATTATTTATGTCTTTGAAACAACTTCGGTCATGATGCAAGTCAGCTATTTCAAACTGACAGGTGGTAAACGTATTTTCCGTATGACGCCTGTGCATCACCATTTTGAGCTTGGAGGATTGTCTGGTAAAGGAAATCCTTGGAGCGAGTGGAAGGTTGACTTCTTCTTTTGGGGAGTAGGGCTATTAGCAAGTCTCTTGACCCTAGCAATTTTGTATTTGATGTAAGAATGGCACCCTGACGTTTCAGGGTGTTTTTGCATTCTAAAAAATATTGGTCAATTAAAGTCAAAATCCTTGACCTTTTCTGACTAATGTAGTATATTATAAACGTAAGGTAAATGAAAGCCTTACTAGAACACTTATTTAAAGTAAAGTAGAAAGAGGTGTGTCTATGTTTAATCTAGAAATCTTCAGAAGTAAAGATAGTCTACTCCTGCTTGAAAAAGAAAAACCAGAAATAGTACGTAGAGTAGCGATTTAGCTAGTCTAAATTTTTTAAAACAAAGGTCAAAGATAGTCAATATCAGTAATTATAACTAAGTAAACAAAAAGAGGTAAAGAATATGAACAACAACTTTAATAATTTTAACAACATGGATGATTTATTTAACCAATTGATGGGTGGTATGCGAGGATATAGTTCTGAAAATCGCCGTTACTTGATTAATGGACGTGAAGTCACACCTGAGGAATTTGCTCACTATCGTTCAACTGGTCACTTACCAAGAAATGCAGAAACTGATATGAAAATGCAACAACAGGCATCAGGTATGAAACAAGATGGTGTCCTTGCTAAACTGGGTCGAAACTTGACAGCAGAAGCGCGTGAGGGCAAGCTGGATCCTGTTATCGGACGAAACAAGGA
>NZ_DXLC01000108.1:0-16727 GCF_019414905.1 Streptococcus sp.
GCTAGTTAATATATATATATATATATATATTAACTAAAAGAATCACCTATACACTATTTTAAGTCTAATTTTATCATTGTTATGCTAATAAATCAAGTATTTTGATTTATTAGACAGAGAAATAAAAATACACTTGGATTTTATTTCATGTCGAAGTCGAAACAGCACATTGAAACTTCTAAAACATTGCTATAAACTTGTTTGAATTCCCCAATAGATTTGTTCGCAGTTTATTTCAATCTACTGTAGTCTTAAACAGTTATAAAAGCGAAATCAAGAAAGTATATAAGAACAGCTTCATTCACACTAACAAGACCTTAGATTTAAAAACAAAAAACGAACAAAATAGAATTCTAACCGTCTAGAAAACTAGTTTTATTCGTTTTTTATGTTTAAGTCTAAACTTTCATTTCAAACTCTAATAACTTAACGCACTTCTGCATTGACTTTTTCTTCAAGCGATGCTTGGATTTTTTCCATGTAGCGTGCTACTTCTTCGTCAGTTAAGCTGTCTTCTGGATTTTGGAAAGTCAAGCTATAAGCCATCGACTTCATACCAAGGCCCAATTTTTCGCCTGAGAAGACGTCAAATAGTTTGATATCTGTCAAACGTTTCACGCCAGCAGCTTGGATAGCATCTACAACTTCTTGATGAGTCACTTCTGCCTTGAGGAGAAGGGCAACGTCACGGCTGACTGCTGGGAATTTCGTGATTTCCACAAATGGAACAGCAGGTTGAAGCGCAGCTTCGATGGCTGAAAGGTTGAGCTCAGCCACATAAGTTTCTGGAATATCGTAGGCCTTAGCAGTTACTGGATGCACTTGACCGAGGAAACCAAGAACTTGGTCACCGAGTGAAATGACTGCTGTACGACCTGGATGAAGGCTTGCAATTTCAGCTGTAGCTGTATAGCTCACTTCTATTCCCAAGCGAGTAAATAATGCTTCTAGGATTCCTTTAGCATAGAAGAAATCAACTGGAACTGCTGCTGTTTGGAAATCTTTTTCTGCAACCAAGCCTGTCAAGGCAAAGGCAAAACTGTTGATTTCATTTGGAAGTTCTTCTTTTGGATTGCCTGTTTGTTCAAAGACTTTTCCAATCTCGTAAAGAGACAAGTTTTTGTTCTTACGAGCCACATTGTAAGCAACTGTATCTAGGATACCAGAAATCATATTTTGACGGAGGACTGAACGATCCACGGTCATTGGCCACATGAGTTCAGTAAGGTTACTTGGTTGAGCCGTAAACTCAACTGCTTTTTCAGGAGTTGTCAAAGCGTAGGTGATGATTTCTGTCAAACCTGCCCCTTCAGCAATAGTACGAACTTGACGGCGGAGTTTTTGTGTGGCTGTCAATTCACCAGCTGTACCGTCATCTTTTGGAAGACTGGTTGGCAAGCGATCATATCCATAGATACGAGCGATTTCTTCAAAGAGGTCTGCTTCTATTGTAATATCCCAGCGACGACGTGGGACGCTGACTGTAAAGCTATCTGCATTTCCAGAAAGACCAAAGCCAAGACGACGGAAGACATCTTCGACATCAGCATATGAAAGCTCCGTACCAAGGACACGGTTAACATCAGCAAGAGTTGAAGAAACTTTCACATCAGAGGTATCAAGCTCACCCGCTGAAACGATACCTTTACGCACCGTCGCTCCTGTAAGTTCTGCAATCATGCTAGCTGCCGCATCAAGGGCTTCATTGACTGTTGCCACATTGATGCCTTTTTCAAAGCGAGAAGATGACTCAGAACGAAGGTTGAGGCGACCACTGGTCTTGCGGATAGATTTTCCGTTGAAGACCGCAGCTTCAAGGACAACACGACTAGACTTTTCAGAGATTTCTGTTGCTTGACCGCCCATGACACCTGCAAGGGCTACTGGCTTGTCAGCTACAGTGATGACTAGGTCATTTGTTTCCAAGTCACGTTCTTCACCATCTAAAGTCACTAATTTTTCACCAGCACGCGCTTCACGCACACGGATGTCAGTCCCTTCAAAGGTATCCAAGTCAAAGGCATGCATTGGTTGACCAAAGTAGAGCAGGATGTAGTTGGTCACGTCCACTACGTTATTGATTGGACGGATTCCTTCGTTCATGAGAAGGTTTTGCAACCATTGTGGACTTGGTGCGATAGTCACATTGTCCAAGATACGAGCTGCATAGTAAGGCGCCTTGTCTGTCTCAATGCCCACAGAAAGAGCATCTGCTGCAGCTTGGTCAGTTTCTGAAAGAGTAAATTCTTTAAAGTTGACCGCCTTGTCATAGATGGCTGCCACTTCGTGAGCCACTCCACGCATAGAAAGGGCATCTGCACGGTTTGGTGTGATAGACAGTTCGATGATTTCATCATCCAAGTCTAGGTATGAGAAGACTTCCTCACCTGGAACGGCATTTTCTGGCAAGAGTTGGATACCATCTGCGAATTCTTTCGGTACAACGGAGTCAGAAATTCCCAATTCACCAAGCGAACAGATCATTCCAAGTGACTCTAAACCACGGATTTTTCCTTTTTTGATTTTGTAGTTGTCAGCGATGCGAGCTCCTGGAAGAGCCACCATAACCTTGATACCAGCACGCACATTTGGGGCACCACAAACGATTTGACGAGTTTCTTCTTCGCCAACGTTAACCTGACAAACATGAAGGTGAGTTTCTGGCACATCTTCACAAGACAAGACCTCACCGACGACAATTTTTGAGAGACCAGCAGCAGGTGATTCGACACCTTCTACCTCGATCCCTGTAGTTGACATTTTTTCAGCCAACTCTTGTGATGGAACATCAATGTCCACCAATTCTTTTAACCATTTATAAGATACAAGCATAATTTAGTTCTCCAGAATGACAGTTGCCACTCTAGTTCTTTTCCTTTCCTATCATTTCAATAGAAGAATCCTCTTCTTACCTTAATTTCTTTCTCAGTAACCAATCCGTATCTACTTTTTGACCAACCATAAAATGATGTTGGCTAAATTTTTCAAAATCATATCGATTATAAAACGCTTGAGCTTTTGTATTATGCTCCCAAACACCTAACCAAGCCCAGGAAAAACCATTTTTTATAGCAAGTTCAAGAGCAAATTCAAACAGTTGCTTACCTAGTCCAAATCCTTGGAATTTTTGTAGCACATAGAGGCGTTGAATTTCAAAAGCGTCCTCTAATTCTCTCTCAGTTTGAGCATTTCCCCAGTTGACTTTGAGAAAACCAGCTATCTCCTCTTCGTGCATAATGAAATAGGTTTCGGAGTTAGGATTTTCCAACTCAGTTGACAAAACTCTCAGACTATAAGCATCTTCAAAGTATTCCTGTAACTGCTCTTCCGTATTATCATGAACAAATGTTTCACGAAAGGTTTGTTTGGCAATTTTCGCCAACACCTCAACATCTGCCATTTCTACTTTTCTAATCATTATTTAAACTGTTCTGAGAAGCGGACATCTCCTTGGTAGAATCCACGGATATCGTTGATTCCGTAACGGAGCATAGCTACACGCTCTTGACCAAGACCAAAGGCAAATCCAGAGTAAACAGTCGCATCGATACCACTCATTTCAAGGACACGTGGGTGAACCATACCGGCACCCATAATCTCGATCCAACCTGTTTTCTTACATACATTACAGCCTTCTCCACCACACTTGAAGCAAGAAACATCCACCTCAACAGATGGCTCTGTGAATGGGAAGTAAGATGGGCGCAGACGAATCTGACGCTCTTCACCAAACATTTTTTGGACAATCAACTGAAGGGTTCCTTGAAGGTCAGCCATAGAGATGTTCTTCCCAACAACCAAACCTTCGATTTGGTGGAATTGGTGACTGTGGGTCGCATCGTCTGTGTCACGACGGAAGACACGCCCTGGTGAGATCATTTTCAAAGGGCCTTTAGAGAAATCATGAGCATCCATAGCACGCGCCTGAACTGGAGACGTGTGGGTACGGAGTAAGATTTCTTCAGTGATATAGAATGTGTCCTGCATATCGCGGGCTGGATGATCTTTCGGAAGGTTCATACGTTCAAAGTTATAGTAGTCTTGCTCCACTTCAAAACCATCCACGACTTGGTAACCCATACCAATGAAAATATCTTCGATTTCTTCACTGGTTTGTGTCAAAACGTGGCGGTGACCCGTCGCAACAGGGCGACCTGGAAGTGTCACATCGATACTCTCGCTAGCCAGTTGAGCTGCGACTTTCTTTTCTTCCAATAGTTTAGCTGTTTCTTCAAAGGCTGCTGTCAAGACATCACGAGCTTCATTGACGTGTTTCCCGATAATCGGACGCATCTCAGCAGAGACATCTTTCATCCCTTTGAGGATTTCAGTAAGTGAACCCTTTTTCCCAAGGACAGAAACACGCAAATCTTGCATCTCTTTTTTATTTTCAGCAGTTATCTGCTTCAAGCTAGCCAGCGTTTCTTCACGAAGCGCTTTTAATTGTTCTTCAATAGTTGACATAATTCCTCCATCAGTCTCTCGTAGATAAAAAGAAAACCACATGCCAAAAACTCCACTCGGAGCGTTGACACGCGGTACCATCCGTTTTTATCTGACAAGTCAGACCTTCATTTCTAAATCCATGCACAAGTGAATTCACCCAGCTTTCATATAGAGAGCTTGCAGTCACGGCTCTCCTCCCTGATATACTTCCCTTGAGTTACTAGTCTTGCAGATTTCTATTCAATTACTACATAGTTTATCAGATTTTGAGTTAAAAAACAAGTTAGATTAGATTAATTTCAGTATAAAACTCATTCCTTTTTCTGTTGCTCCATTTTCCACAAATCCAAGCGACTTGAAACACCTCCTAGAAGCATGATTGTAGGTGTAGATTTCCTTGACTCTCAATTCTTTCCATCCTTTTACTCGAGCCAATTCAATCAAAGCACTTAGAATCTTTTTCCCAAGTCCTCGATGTTGGTAAGCAGGATTTCCAATCACAATGGGAAGATTATCCTGAGATAGTGTAACATCCCCAATTGGAAACCATTCTCCCTTCTCCTTGACTTCAATCCAAAAAAGCTCACCGTGCTGATCCAAATAGGAATACATGGCTTCCAAAGTTTCTTGACTGTAAGGAAGCTTTACCCCATCTACGAGGTAAACCAAGTTCACATCCTGATACCAAGCAAAAGCTTCCTCACAATGATTGACCTTACAATAAGGAACGAGACGTAGTGCATTATCTATTTGTAAAATCTGTTTCATCAGCTTTCCTTTTCAATAAGAGAGTTGTTGCTTGATTAAAACCCTCACACCAGTTATACCATTTTGCTTCATACTCATCTTGAGGTAAGATATGATTTTTTAAATCCAGAACAGAGTAAATTTTTCTTTCTTCGCAGGCTTGCGCATAAAGATGATATAGTTCATCACCGCCGTCTCTATCAAACTCAGCAGAAATCGTATCCCGACCTGCCAATAAAGCCTGATAAGTCCTGTGATGCCCATCTGTAATCAACAAGCAATTTCCAAAGGCAAGAATACTGATTGGATCAACATTGTTTAGTTCTACAGACTGATAAAGCATCTGAATATCTTGCAACTTCTTTTCTGATAAGTATAGTTGAGTCGGATGAAGATCTGCTATATTGACTTTCATTTCTTTCTCCTCAAAGGAATTCGATACTCACTTCTGCTTGCCTTTAAATCGCCATTGGAAGCGTAGCTTGTCATAGAAGGGAAATTCGATAAACAAGACTCCCAAGCCCACACAGAGACTGGCAAGAACGTCTGATGGATAGTGAACTCCCAGATAAACCCTTGATACCAGCACACTGACTAGGTAGAGAGCAAGGATAATTTGCACGACTTTTCTCCAGACTGGATTTTTAATCCGTTGACTAAGAATAACAATCAGAGAACCAACCATCAAGGTTACAGCCAGAGAATGGCCACTTGGAAAGGAAAATCCCTTCTCCTCAACCAAGTGTAAAATAGCTGGTCGTGGGCGCTGGTAAATATTTTTAAAGGTCACGATTAAAAGAGCTGCCAAAGCCAGATTTCCCAGCATGAAGAAACTTTCTATCTTCCACCGCTTACGATAAAAGGTAAAGGCTGTAATAACAACCCAAGTGATAATCACTGGGATATCAATCAAACGTGTGATGGCTCTGAAAAGAATAGTCAAGTAATCTGGTAAGTCTCCTCGAACTACCGTCTGAATCGGTTGGTCAAAACCGACCAGCGCTTCAGGGTAAAATTTGACCATGTAGCCAAGAATAACGAAAAGTAAAAGGGCAAAACTGCCCTTCATTAAAAATGTTTGTTTATCTCTCATAATGTTTTAAGGTTGGTTTCAAGAGAATGTACAACAACCAGAATGAAACGGAAAAGATTACACCCTCAATCAAGTTAAAAGGCAACACCATAGTCATTAGGTAGTTGGAAAGTCCCAAAATTTTTCCAATATCAAAGTTAGCAAACTTAGCGTACAAAGGAACAGCATAAACATAGTTGAGAACCAACATAGCCACGGTTAAACCAATAGTCCCAGCTAGAGAGCCTAGTAAGAAACGAAGAGTTGTCCGTTCCTTTTTCCAAATCAAAGCAAATACGATGACAAAAACTCCCAAAGCTACGATATTCATTGGCAAGCCAATGTAAGTATTCACTCCCTGGCTGTTAAGAAGCAATTTCAAGAGTGAGCGAAGCAAGAGAACTCCTAGAGCAGCAGGCAAATCCATGACAACCAAGCCAACAAGGACTGGCAAGATACTAAATTCGATCTTGAGGAAGGACGCTGCTGGTAAAAGCGGAAAGTCAAAGTACATCAGCACAAATGAGATGGCTGATAAAATCGCAATGGTCGAAAGTCGACGTGTGTTTGTCATAACAGGTTCCTCCAATTTTCTATAAAATCAGAAGAAGTTAGAAAGGATTCCTCTATCTATTCTCACTTTTTATATCCCAAAAGTTCCCTCTCACTCTATTAAAGAAATTCAAGCAAGCGGTTACAGTTTAGCTATAAATCTATCAGAACAGACAAAGCTATTCTTTCGTCTTCTCCCATCCAGACTATACTGTCGGTTGTGGAATCTCACCACATCAGCTTGCGCTCGCGGACTTCTTTAAAGAGAAGGAAAAGATCATTTCCTAGTTAAAGTCACCGCCGGTCGGGAATCACACCCTGCCCTGAAGACTCTTTTATCATAACAAAAAACGCTTGCAAGCGCAAGCATTTTGTTCATTTTCATTTTCATTTTTTATTTCAATTTATCTGCTTCATAGGTATGAACAAGCTCAAGACCTGCAAAGTTCTGCTGGCGGAGGGCTTCGTAGACAATCATGCAGACGGTATTAGACACATTGAGACTGCGGACATGTTCATCATTCATGGGAATACGGAGAGCTTTCTCAGGATGTTCGCGCATAAAGTCCTCCGGCAAGCCCTTGTCTTCACGTCCAAAGAGAAAATAATGGTCTTCATCAGTCGATAAATCCACATCAGAATACACTTTCTCAGCAAATTTTGAAATCAGATAGAGTTTTCCCTTCATCTGAGACATGAAATCCTCCAAACTCTCGTAAAAATAAATCTCTAGTTTATCCCAATAATCCAATCCAGCTCGCTTCATCTTGCGATCATCGATAGGAAAGCCCATGGGCTTGATGATATGGAGGGGAGAATTGGTCGCAGCACAAGTACGCGCGATATTGCCTGTATTTTGTGGAATTTGAGGTTCAAATAATACAATGTGATTTGTCATGACTTGCTTCCTTTCACCATTGCAAAAAAATAGCCACACTGCCCGGAGTCAAGCTCAGCAAACAGCGTGGTTAAGGCATCGTTAACTTACCTCACAACAGGTTTGAAGTAAATCAGCGAAACTACTTTCTTAGTATAACACTTTCAGAATCATTGTCAATAGAAACGACTTGATTTTTTCAATTTTTTCAAGCTATTTCCAAGGGTTGTAAAATCGTCCCTGATTCTGCAAGATAAGTAGTAAACTAGCTACTAAAAACAAGGCTGCCAAGAGCAAGGTAATATAATCTCCTTTTTTCAAGGCCTGATAACTATACCAAGTGCGTTTTTTCTCTTTCCCAAAGCGGCGAAGCTCCATGGCGGTCGCGATGGTATCAATGCGTTCTAACGAGCTAAAAATCAAGGGAGTAATAATGCGCAGATTGCCTTTGATTCGTTGCATAAGAGAAGCTTTCTTGGATAATTCCATACCACGCGCTTCCTGAGACATCTTGATAGTAAAGAATTCTTCCTGCAAATCTGGAATATAACGCAAGGTCAGACTGACAGAATAGGCAATCTTGTAGGACACACCAATTTGATTTAAACTAGAAGCAAACTGACTAGGATGGGTTGTCATCAAAAAGATAATAGCCAGAGGAATGGTACAAAGGTACTTAATGGCCAAATTTAGCAGATAAAAGAGCTCTTGACTGGTCAGAGTGTAGGAACCGATTCCCTGCCAAATCACACTTCTCTCTCCGTAAAGTCCAACCCCATACTCGGGAGAAAAGAGATAGACCATCAAAACGTTTAAAACAGCAAATACCGTCGCAAAAACTGCTACAAAGGAAACATCTTTAAAGCGGATTTCTGACAAATAGAGGAGAAAGACCGAAAAGATAGCAATCAGAACAAGCAGTCTGGTATCATAGCTAATCATGGCAGCCAATGACACGAGAATGAAAAATAGGAGTTTCCCAGCTCCTGACAAGCGATGAATTACAGTATCTCTATGCTGGTAACCGATTAATTTAGCTTGCATTCTTCTCTCCTTTCTTTGTAAAATGCCGTTAAAGCAAGTGGATCCACATCTAGTTTCTTGGCCAAGTTGAAGATTGAAGTTTCTTTTAGATTGGCTTTTACTAACAACTCAGGATTACTCAACAGACTAGCTGGATCAGTATCAGCAATCAATTCCCCATCCACCATGACAAGGGCTCGGTCTGAATAATCCAGCATCAATTGCATATCATGGGTAATCATGACAATCGTATGCCCTTGTTGATGCAACTCTTCGAGAAATTCCATAATCTCAGTATAGTTCTTCTGGTCTTGACCTGCTGTCGGTTCATCTAAGAGGATAATTTCAGCCCCCAAGACCAAAATCGAGGCAATAGTGACGCGTTTTTTCTGACCAAATGACAGGGCAGAAATTGGCCAATTACGGAATTCATAGAGACCACAGATTTTCAAAGTTTCATAGACTCTCGTTTCAATTTCCTGCTCGTCCACACCTCTCAAACGTAGTCCCAGAGCCACCTCATCAAAAATCATATTGGTTGAAATCATTTGATTGGGATTTTGCAGCACATAGCCTACTCGTTCCGCCCTCTCTGCAACAGAATCTTCTTTGATATCCTGCCATTCCCAAAGATAGCGACCTTCCGTCTGGATAAAGCTACTTATAGCCTTGGCTAGGGTTGACTTCCCTGCTCCATTTTTCCCGACAATGGCAATCTTTTCGCCCTTTTTAATATCCAAATGTAGGGACTTTAAAATCGGTCTATCATCATAAGAAAACGACACGTCCTCTAGTCTAAAGAGTGACTGCAATTCTGGAGTTTCTTTTGCCAGTTCCGTCCGCAACTGAACCTGGCCTTTTGAGATAGACAAGTTGTCCAAATTTGCTAATTGTTCTTCTTTATCTAAATCCACACCTAATTGACGTAAAGTGGTTAGATAAAGGGGTTCTCGAATTCCATTTTGGGTCAACAGGTCAGTCGCCAATAACTGATCAGGACTCCCATTAAAGAGGATACGGCCATCGTTTATCAAGACAATCCGATCCACAGGACGATGCAGAACGTCCTCCAAACGGTGCTCAATAATAAGGGTCGTCGTCCCCTCTTCCTTATGAATCTGATCAATCAATTCGATAATATCCTGACCTGACTTGGGATCAAGATTGGCGAGCGGCTCATCAAACAAAAGAATCGGACTCTCATCAATCAAAACACCAGCTAGACTAACTCGCTGCTTTTGTCCACCTGACAAATCCTGAGGACGCTGCGGCAGTAAAGAAATAAGGTCCAGCTTTTCAGCCCATTTATGAACACGACTTTTCATCTCTTCTAGACTTGTTACATCATTTTCTAGCGCAAAAGCCAAGTCCTCTGCCACGGACAAGCCGATAAACTGCCCATCTGTATCCTGCAAAACTGTACTGACCAGATGAGATTTATCGTAGATGCTCATATCAAATGCTGCTTGCCCCCTGATCAAAAATTCTCCAGACATCTGACCCTTGTAAATATTGGGAATAATCCCATTCAAACACTGACCCAAGGTAGACTTACCTGACCCAGATGGCCCAACAATTAAGACTTTCTCCCCCTTGTAAATGGTCAAATTTACCCCTTGCAAGGTTGGTTCTTGTTGTGTTTCATACCGGAAAGAGAAATCCTTCCACTCAATTATAGCTTCTTTCATCTTACTCTCTTCATTCGCTTCTTAGACTTCTATTTTATCATAAATCAAGCCCTTCTTGCAGTCTCTTCTCTTAAAATCTTAGCGCCAACAAGATTCCTAGCCTAAATTGCTTACTCGACTAGCCTATAAACAGCAAAAAGACTGGTTGCCCAGCCTTCCCCATCATTTTAGTCCTTTTTCAAACTTCCTGCACGAGTTTGAGTTCCTGCATAGGCAAGCAAGAGAAGAGTTCCTGCAATAGCTACAGATACACCATTAGCAATTCCCGCAACAATCCCTTGGGCAAATACTTTTTCTGCTGCTTCTTGATAAATCACAACATCTCCAAGTGGTGCCAAGACACCCCAAACAAGAGCATTTGCAAGTAGTTGAATGAGGTTAAAAATGACAATATCCTTCCATTCAAAAACACCATTGCTCACGCGAACGTACTTTCTAAACAGTCCCACAGCTAGACCAAAGAGCCCACTAGCGATAATCCAAGTCCACCACAGACCGTAACCAGCAAGAGAGTCCTTGATTGCATGACCAATCAACCCAACAAGCAAACCGATAATCGGTCCAAAAATAATAGAAAGTAGCGCTTGTACCGCATACTGAAGTTGGATGCTTGTATTTGGAACAGGGGTTGGAATGTTAATCATCCCGATAACGACAAAGAGGGCAGCGCCAATTCCGACAGCAACAACTTGTTTAATTGTAAATTTGATTTCCATACTATTCTCCTATTTTATGATTCTATTTTCTTTATTTCAATGGTCCAAGATGAACCGACACCCACATTGTAAGCTTTGGCAAAGGAACCTTGGTTAATTGCCAGACCTAAACGATAGAGAGAGTTGATGTAAAGGATGGGTTGCCCAATTCTCACATCAGCAAATGATTTGCCATAGACAACCTGATTTTGATAGACCAGCATATCAGCATGATAGATGGTCACTTCAAAACGATCACCGAATGCTGGTTCTAGCTTGTAAAATTCTTCCCGTGTGATAGATGTCCAAAGCGAACCGAAACGCACATCCAGAATATCAATAGCTCCCTTCACCAAATGATCTTCTATGATAGTCTCTACAACTGGAAGCTCCACAATCTGATCCACACTGAGCTCTGGTCCCACTTCCTCAAAAGTAATGTGACCACTGGCCAGTTTAGCACCAGTATAGGCATAAACATCACGACCATGGAAAGTATAAGAATGCTCTGTATTTTGACGTCGATTGGCCACTTCAGAAATCTCACGAATAGCTACAATACCAACGTGTTTCTTGATAAAGGAAAGAGTTCCATTGTCTGGTGTGACAATGTATTGATTTTTTGCAGTTTTGGCAACCACACTCTTACGTTTCGAGCCGACACCTGGATCGACAACCGATACAAAAGTCGTTCCCTCAGGCCAGTAATCCACCGTTTGAAAGAGACGATAGCTCCCCTCAAAAATATTATAAGGCGTGATATCGTGCGTCAAATGATGAATTTTTAAGGTTGGAGATTCTTCTAAAGCCACTCCAATCATAGCCGATACCGCACCATCAACCAGACCAAAGTCTGATTGTAATACCAGTAAATTATTATTCATTTTATCTCCTTGTATATCCTTTATCATACCATATTTCAGAGAAAGGTGCTAATAGCTATTTCAATTGATTAGGGTATAGTTTTACCTTATAGCAAATTTCCTACTAAAAACTCTGGTGATTAGCTAGTAGGTGCATTTTTTCTTGAAAAAAGGTATGATAGTTACATCATGAAAAAGTAGGTTTTATTATGAAAATTATCCTTGTCGGAGGGGGAAAAGTTGGTTCTGCCCTCTGTCGCTCCTTGGTTGCAGAAAAGCATGATGTTTTGCTGATTGAGCAAGACGAAGCTGTTCTCAATCATATTGTTAATCGCTTTGATATCATGGGTATCCTTGGTAACGGGGCCGATTTTACCATCCTTGAGCAAGCCAGTGTCCAGGATTGTGATATCTTTATCGCCCTGACTGAATACGATGAAGTGAACATGATTGCAGCCGTTCTAGCCAAAAAAATGGGAGCTAAAGAGACCATCGTTCGGGTGCGGAACCCTGAATATTCTAACTCTTATTTTAAAGAAAAGAACATTCTCGGTTTTTCTCTTATCGTTAATCCTGAACTCTTGGCTGCCCGCGCCATTGCCAATATCATCGACTTCCCCAACGCCCTATCTGTCGAACGTTTCTTTGGTGGACGGGTCAGCTTGATGGAATTCACTGTTAAATCCTCCAGTGGTCTTTGCCAAATGCCCATTTCTGATTTTCGTAAAAAATTCGGTAATGTCATTGTCTGTGCGATAGAAAGGGATCATCAAATTATCATCCCAAGTGGTGACATGACCATACAGGATAAAGATAGAATCTTTGTCACTGGTAACCGTGTTGATATGATGCTCTTCCATAATTATTTTAAATCACGTGCCGTGAAGAGCCTTCTTATTGTTGGAGCTGGTAGAATTGCCTATTATCTACTAGGTATCCTCAAAGACAGTCGTATCGATACCAAGGTTATTGAAATCAATCCTGAAATCGCCAGCTTCTTTAGCGAGAAATTCCCAAATCTCTACATCGTTCAAGGAGATGGGACCGCAAAAGACATCCTACTGGAAGAAAGTGCTCAAAACTATGATGCCGTTGCGACCCTAACAGGAGTCGATGAAGAAAATCTGATTACTTCTATGTTCCTTGACAGGGTAGGTGTACAGAAAAATATCACCAAGGTCAATCGTACCAGTCTCCTCGAGATCATCAATGCGCCTGATTTTTCAAGTATCATCACACCTAAAAGCATCGCTGTAGATACGATTATGCACTTTATTCGTGGTCGGGTTAATGCCCAGTATTCAGACCTTCAAGCCATGCACCATCTAGCCAATGGCCAAATCGAAACCCTGCAATTCCATATCAAGGAAGCCAATAAAATGACTGCCAAACCACTTTCTCAACTGAAATTGAAAAAAGGGGTTCTTATTGCAGCCATCATTCGAAAGGGCAAGACTATTTTCCCAACTGGGGAGGATATGCTTGAAGTCGGAGACAAGCTCCTAGTAACGACCTTGTTGCCAAACATTACCAAGATTTATGACTTGATCGCGAGGTAAGAAATGAATAAAAGTATGATTCGTTACCTCCTTTCAAAGTTACTTTTGATTGAAGCTGTTCTTCTTTTAGTTCCTGTGTCTGTCGCTGTCTATTACCGTGAATCAAGCCAAGTCTTTACAGCTCTCTTTACAACGATTGGTATTCTCGTATTACTAGGCGGTTCAGGAATTTTACAAAAGCCAAAAAATCAACGGATTTATGCCAAGGAGGGAATCTTGATTGTGGCCCTCTGTTGGATCCTTTGGTCTTTCTTTGGCGGTCTCCCCTTTGTCTTTGCTAGACAAATTCCCAGCGTTATCGATGCCTTTTTTGAAATAAGTTCTGGATTTACAACTACTGGAGCAACTATTCTGAACGACGTCTCGGTTCTCAGCCGTTCCCTCCTCTTCTGGCGAAGTTTTACCCACTTGATCGGAGGGATGGGAGTGCTTGTTTTTGCACTTGCTATTATGGATAATGCCAAGAATAGCCACCTAGAAGTGATGAAGGCTGAGGTTCCTGGTCCTGTCTTTGGTAAGGTTGTATCCAAACTAAAAAACACTGCCCAGATTCTCTATCTCCTTTATCTAGCTCTCTTCTCCCTCTTTGTCATCATCTATTATCTAGCCGGCATGCCCCTTTTTGATAG
Source organism: Streptococcus sp. (assembly GCF_019414905.1). Lineage (GTDB taxonomy): Bacteria > Bacillota > Bacilli > Lactobacillales > Streptococcaceae > Streptococcus. The sequence continues at coordinate 14,152 of NZ_DXLC01000108.1, forward strand.
TTTTGTCATCGCCATGGGAACAGCGGGTACAGGAGGATTTACCGTCTATAACGACGGAATTGCCCACTATGGTAGCTCATTGATTACCTATCTGGTTAGTATCGGAGTTCTGGTTTTCGGGGTAAATTTCAATCTCTACTACTACCTCATGCTCCGTCGCGTCAAGGCCTTCTTTGGTGACGAAGAACTTCGTGCTTACTTGATCATTGTACTGCTTTCTACAGGCTTGATTAGCCTTAATACCCTCTATCTCTACCCAGGATTTTCCAAGAGCTTTGAAATGGCCTTCTTCCAGGTTTCCAATATCATTACGACGACTGGTTTTGGATATGGAGACATTACCAATTGGCCCCTCTTCTCCCAGTTTATCCTCCTCTTCCTCATGGGAATCGGTGGTTCTGCTGGTTCAACCGCAGGTGGACTCAAGGTTATTCGAGGCCTCATCCTTTCAAAAATTGCCAAAAACCAAATTTTGTCAATCCTATCGCCCCATCGTGTTTTGACCCTCCATGTTAATAAAACGGTGATTGACAAAGATACCCAGCATAAGATTCTCAAGTACTTTGTCATCTATTCTATGATTTTGCTAGCGCTTATCTTTATTGTCAGCCTAGATAGCAATGATTTTCTGGTTGTAACCAGTGCTGTCTTTAGCTGTTTCAATAATATAGGACCTATTCTAGGAACCACTTCTAGCTTTGCAATCTTTAGTCCTATCTCAAAAATTCTCCTCTCCTTTGCAATGATTGCAGGGCGCTTGGAGATTTATCCAATCCTACTTCTCTTTATGAAGAGAACTTGGTCTAAGAGATAAAATACAACCACACCTTGTATCTAACAAAGTGTGGTGTTTTTATTTTCATACTCTTCGAAAATCTCTTCAAACCACGTCAGCTTCGCCTTGCCGTAGAAATATGTAACTGACTTCGTCAGTCTTATCTACAACCTCAAAGCAGTGCTTTGAGGTTGCAGATAAAGCTGACGTGGTTTGAAGAGATTTTCGAAGAGTATTAAGGAATTTAAGATCCCAAAAAACAACCCTCAGTCGACTGACCGAGGGTTCCTTATTTCATTATTCAAGAACTTGATTAGCTCAACGCATCCAAGGCATCATCCATTGAAAGAACTTCGTGGAAGACACGTTGTGTCAATTCAGTTTTTTGTTCTGGAGTGAGGTATTTAGTGTTTACACAGTATCCAGAAATACGTACGATAACGTCTTCACCTGACATGATCTTTTCGTAAACATCGTTCAAGTCCATAACGTTCAAGTTAACGTGTTGTCCACCGTTTTCAAAGTAACCATCAAGGATTGTTACCAAGTTATCAACTTGTTCGTCACGAGTCTTACCAAGAGCGCGAGGTGATACTTGTGTAGTCAATGAGATACCGTCAGCTGCATAACTAAAGTCAAGGCTAGAAAGTGAGTTCAAGTTTTGCAACCATCCACCTTTAGCTTTATTAGATGGGTTAGCACCTGGTGAGAAGAATTCAAGTTTAGACAAGTTCACAGAACCATCTTCGTTGAGGTATACACCTTTGTGGACTGGTGAGTTACCAGTTTGTTTAGAGTAAGCAACGTTAGATGTAATTGTCAATAGTGATACAGTAGCTTCTGCGTCTTTGTAAAGTTTGTGGCTACGTAGACGAGTTGTGTAAGCTTCGATCAACCATTCTGCCAATTCGTTTGAACGTGGGTCATCTTCACCCCAACGTGGGTATTCACCGATTGTTTCGTAATCGTAGATGTAGCCATTTTCATCACGGATTGGTTTAACTGTAGCGTACTTGATAGCTGACAATGTATCAACAGTGTTAGCAAATCCACAGATACCGAATCCCATGTTGGCACGTTGTTTAGTTGGCAAGAAGGCCATTTGAACAGCTTCGTAGTTGTACTTATCAGTCATGTAGTGGATGATGTTCAAAGCATCTACGTAAGTGTCAGTCAACCAGTCAAGAGATTTTTCAAAGTTAGCTTTAACTGATTCAAATTCAAGAACTTCGTCACGGATTGGTTCGATGTCAAATACTTTGTAGTCTTTGTGAACATCGTCGTAACCACCGTTCAAACCAGTAAGAAGGGCTTTCAATACGTTTACACGAGCACCGAAGTACTGGATGTTGTGGCGTTGTTCTTCATTTTCTGGGTCAAGTGGAGATACACAACATGAGATACAGCTCATTTCACCGTATCCGTCTTTAGCCATTGTTGTTACACCTTCGTATTGGATAGAAGAGTGTTTGTGGCTCATGTGCATACAGTAGCGACGGAAGTTGTATGGCAATTTATCAGTCCAAAGAACTGTCAAGTTTGGTTCTGGTGAGTTACCGATGTTGTCAAGAGTGTTCAAGAAACGGTAGTCCATCTTAGTAACACGGTGACGACCGTCGTTACCCATACCAGCCATAGAAGTTGTGATGAAGGTTGGGTCACCTGAGTACAATTGGTCATAAGCTTTTGTACGAGCAAATTTAACTGTACGAAGTTTCATAACGAAATCATCAACGAATTCTTGGATTTCTGATTCAGTAAATGTACCACGAGCAAGGTCACGTTCTGCAAAGATGTCCAA
>NZ_DXLC01000109.1:0-7790 GCF_019414905.1 Streptococcus sp.
GCTTGAAGATGAAGGACGGCGAAGCCAATGCAGTTGCCCTTAGAAAAAATAGTGCAGATTTGAAAGAAGTGGTGGACAAGGTCATCCAAAAACTCAAGGATGAAGGAACTTACCAAAGCTATCTTGAAAAAGCAGCAAGTCTAACAGAAGTTGAAGAATAATACTCAATGAAAATCAAAGAGCAAACTAGGAAGCTAGCCGCAAGCTGTACTTGAGTACGGTAAGGCGACGCTGACGTGGTTTGAAGAGATTTTCGAAGAGTATAAGAAAAAAGCAGAGTTGGAAGTCATTCCAATTCTGCTTTTAAATAGTTTAAAACATTTTCCAGATTGTCTAAGGATACCTTGGCAAATTGATAAGGGCAGGCGCTCAAATAGGCCTTTTCAAAGAAGTCCAAGTCCAGTTGGCTATGTTTGAGACTGGCAATTTTAGGATACTGTCTCAGATCTAGTAATAAACCATCGTATAGGGGAAAATGAGGAAGGGGACAAGGAGTGTTAGCTAATCTTTCCTCGAGTTGTTTTTGGTAAGATTCCTGATTGGATAAGCGAGCCAGACGGTTTTTCTCAAATAGTTGACTGTCAATATAGAGTGACAGGGCCTTTTGCATGATAAGGTTGCTATCGTAGTCTAGGATATTTTTGTAGGCCACAAAGGCTTCTTTGATAGCATTTGGAAGGATGAGTGCTGTTATCCTCAGGGCTGGAAAGAGGCTGGTTGAGAAGGACTTTATGTAAATAACGCGTTCCTCTGTATCCAGATAGTGGAAGGTCTGGCCCTTTTTAGAGTCCAAATCCCCCAGATAGTCGTCCTCTACGATATAGACTCCATACTTGGCAGCTAAGTCAAGAATAGCCCGTTTGTCCTGTTCTGAATAGGAATGCCCCAGAGGATAGTGAAAACGAGGAATGGTGTAGAAAAACTTAATCTTTCCTGTTTTGAAGTGGCCTTCCAGCTCCTCCAAGTCAATCCCATCAATGCCTCGTTCAATCGTTTGATAGGCTAACCTCTGAGCAATCAAGAGACGATTCATCCGATGGTAGGTCGGCTGTTCCACCAAGATTTCCTTTGCTTGGCTAGGAAAGGATATTTGCGAGAGAATAAAAAGGGCTTGTTGGGTTCCAGAAGTCAGTACCAGTTGGTCAGCCTTGCAGTAGAGAGCTTGGTCAAAGAGGAGTTGGTGAATGGACTGTCTTAGGTCTTCTAAACCTTCTTGATTTTCATAGTAGTTGAAGAGGTAGTTTTCCCGGCCAATCAAGGTTTCATTGACACAGAGTCGGAAATCGTCATAGGCGCTGGCGTGTTCGTCCGTAACCTCAATTTCTAGGTCTTGATGTTGCCCTTGTTCTAGGACATAGTAACCACTCTGGGGCTTGGCATAGAGGTATTGTTCGTGCCGTAATTCCAGTAGGGCGCGTTGAATGGTGTCCTTGCTACAGTGAAAGTCAAGGCTCAGTTGACGGATAGAAGGTAGGCGACTTCCCGTTGGAAAACGTCCAGACTCGATACCGTTTTTCAGATAAGATACGACCTCTTGGTACTTGCTTTGTTTCTTCATTCCAGATCTCCCTTGATTTTGTTACATTGTACTCTTTTTTTTCCTTCTTGGCAATGTATAGAGTGTTTCTCTCGTTCACATCTAGGGGCAAATGTGGTATACTTAGGAGTAACATTTATAGAATAACAGACAAGAAAGTGAATGGATAAGAACGTGCAGGAACCAGTGAAATTATTTCAATACAATACCCTTGGAGCCTTGATGGCCGGCCTTTATGGTGGTACCATGACAGTAGGAGAATTGCTAGAGCATGGTGACCTTGGTTTGGGAACCTTGGATTCCATTGATGGAGAATTGATTGTCTTGGATGGCAAGGCTTATCAAGCCAAAGGCTCAGGAGAGCAACCGGAAATTGTAGAAGTGTCACCAGATGCCCTTATTCCTTACGCAGCAGTGGTACCGCATCAGGCAGAGGTCATTTTCCGCCAGCGCTTTGAGATGACAGACAAGGAATTGGAAGAGCGAATCGAGTCTTATTATGACGGGGAAAATCTTTTCCGCTCTATCAAGATTCGTGGGGAATTTTCACATATGCATGTGCGCATGATTCCCAAGTCGACACCAGATACCAAGTTTGCTGATGTCGCAACCCATCAACCTGAATATAGTCGTGACAATGTGGCGGGAACCATCGTTGGTTTCTGGACGCCTGAGATTTTCCATGGGGTCAGTGTGGCAGGCTACCATCTCCACTTCATCTCAGATGATTTGACCTTCGGTGGGCATGTCATGGACTTTGTCATCAAGGAAGGCATTATCGAGGTGGGAGCAGTTGACCAGTTGGACCAACGTTTTCCAGTCCAAGATCGTCAATACTTGTTTGCTAAGTTCAATGTTGACGAGATGAAAAAAGATATTGAAAAGGCGGAATAGGAGAAGAAAATGACCATTCATATCATTATTACCATGTTTCTGTTGCTGGCTTTCTTGATAGGAAGCATTTGGTATGCCAAAAAGAAATACCAGATTAATTTAGCTGTTTTGGGCTTGGGGGCTGTTGCCTTCTTTGTCTCTTCACAAATTTTGGAAAAACTGGTGCATATCTTAGTTTTGCATCCTCAAAAAGACGGTAGTATTGCCCTCTTGCAAGACCATCCGCTTGTCTATATCATCTATGGCTTAGCCATGGCAGCATTTTTTGAGGAAACTGCTCGTCTTGTTTTCTTCAAATGGTTGGAGAAAAAGAGAAGTTTGGAAAAGGCAGATTCGTTGGCTTATGGATTGGGGCATGGTGGCTTGGAGTTGATTTACCTGGGCCTTACTAGTTTGATTAATCTCTACATCGTGCTCTCAGCAGTTCAAACGCAGGATCCACAGGTCATGCAATTACTGTCTGAAAATATGTTGAAAACTATCCAGTCGCTATCAGTCTGGCAGATTTATTTGCTTGGTTTTGAGAGAATCTTGGCGCTAGGTTTCCAATTACTCTTGACTGTTTGGGTTTACCAAGCTGTTCGCCAGAAGAAATGGATTTATCTCCTAGCTGCCTATGGACTACATGCCTTCTTTGACTTAGCACCATCTCTTGCCCAAGTTGGCTGGCTGACAAATCCTGTCTTGGTGGAAGTTGTCCTAGCACTTGAATTTGTTCTGGTTGCCTATGGAACAAAGGCTATCTTTTGCAAAAAATTATAAGAAAAGGGGGAAACCTCTTTTTTTGTTTAAAATAAGCCCAAGATTTTTTTAGGGTCGTCAAATGGTCTTAAAAATGGTATAATGGAATGAATTTTGTAAAAGGAAGAGTGACATGTCTGTAAGAGAAAAAATGCTTGAAATCTTAGAAGGAATTGATATCCGTTTTAAGGAACCCTTGCATAGCTATAGTTATACAAAAGTAGGTGGAGAGGCCGATTATTTGGTCTTTCCACGAAATCGTTTTGAGTTGGCGCGCGTTGTTAAATTTGCCAACCAAGAAAATATTCCTTGGATGGTTCTTGGAAATGCTAGTAACATCATTGTTCGTGACGGTGGGATTCGTGGATTTGTCATCTTGTGTGACAAGCTCAATAATGTTTCTGTTGATGGCTATACTATTGAAGCAGAAGCTGGTGCCAACTTGATTGAAACAACTCGCATTGCCCTTCGTCATAGTTTGACTGGTTTTGAGTTTGCTTGTGGCATTCCTGGAAGTGTTGGTGGTGCTGTCTTTATGAATGCGGGTGCCTATGGTGGCGAGATCGCCCACATCTTGCAGTCTTGTAAGGTCTTGACCAAGGATGGAGAAATCGAGACCCTGTCTGCTAAAGACTTGGCTTTTGGTTACCGTCATTCAGCCATTCAGGAGTCTGGTGCAGTTGTCTTGTCAGCTAAATTTGCCCTTTCTCCAGGAACCCATCAGATTATCAAGCAGGAAATGGACCGTTTGACGCACCTACGCGAACTCAAGCAACCTTTGGAATATCCATCTTGTGGTTCGGTCTTTAAGCGTCCAGTAGGGCATTTTGCAGGTCAATTAATTTCAGAAGCTGGCTTGAAAGGCTATCGTATCGGTGGCGTAGAAGTGTCAGAAAAGCACGCAGGATTTATGATCAATGTTGCAGATGGAACGGCTAAAGACTACGAAGACTTGATTGAGTCTGTTATCGAAAAAGTCAAGGAACACTCAGGTATCACGCTTGAGAGAGAAGTCCGTATTTTAGGTGAAAGCAAGTAGGAAGCTTTAGCTAAAAAGCTGCTGCTATGTCATGGAAAGGGGGTGAAAGCCTATCGTTAGTGCAGAAGAATGTAGGCAGTTCAATCTCCTACACGAGGTAGTAGCGGCCTGACAGAGCCCTGATCTGTTAATCTATGAAAAAGAAGGAATAAATGACAATTGAAAAAACCAATTATTGAATTCAAAAACGTCTCTAAAGTTTTTGAAGACAGCAACACCAAGGTTCTCAAAGATATCAACTTTGAGTTGGAAGAAGGGAAATTCTACACCCTTTTAGGCGCATCTGGTTCAGGGAAATCAACCATCCTTAACATCATTGCAGGTTTACTGGATGCAACGACAGGAGATATTTTGCTGGACGGTGTCCGAATCAATGACATTCCAACCAACAAGCGAGACGTCCATACGGTCTTCCAATCCTATGCCTTGTTTCCACATATGAATGTGTTTGAAAATGTTGCCTTTCCGCTCCGCTTGCGCAAGATTGATAAGAAAGAAATCGAGAAACGCGTAGCGGAAGTTCTCAAGATGGTTCAGTTGGAAGGGTACGAAAAACGTTCCATCCGTAAACTCTCTGGAGGACAACGTCAGCGTGTGGCAATTGCCCGTGCCATCATCAACCAACCTCGTGTGGTTTTGTTGGACGAGCCTTTGTCAGCGCTGGACTTGAAATTAAGAACAGACATGCAGTATGAACTGCGTGAACTACAACAACGATTGGGCATTACCTTTGTCTTTGTCACTCACGATCAGGAAGAAGCTCTTGCCATGAGTGATTGGATTTTCGTTATGAATGATGGCGAGATTGTCCAGTCTGGAACACCTGTGGATATCTACGATGAGCCGATTAACCACTTTGTTGCGACCTTTATCGGTGAGTCAAATATCTTGCCAGGAACCATGATTGAGGACTACTTGGTTGAGTTTAACGGCAAACGCTTCGAAGCAGTTGATGGGGGGATGAAGCCGAATGAACCTGTTGAGGTTGTTATTCGTCCAGAGGACTTGCGTATTACCCTTCCTGAAGAAGGCAAGCTCCAAGTTAAGGTGGATACCCAGCTCTTCCGTGGAGTTCACTATGAAATTATCGCCTATGACGAACTCGGAAATGAATGGATGATCCACTCAACTCGTAAGGCCATCGTTGGTGAGGAAATCGGTCTGGACTTTGAACCAGAAGACATCCACATCATGCGTCTCAACGAAACCGAAGAAGAGTTCGATGCTCGTATCGAGGAGTACGTAGAAATCGAAGAGCAAGAAGCAGGTCTGATTAACGCGATCGAGGAGGAAAGAGATGAAGAAAACAACCTCTAAACTCTTTGTAGTGCCCTACATGCTCTGGATTGCCCTCTTTGTCCTGGCACCCTTGGTCTTGATTTTCGGTCAATCCTTTTTCAACATCGAAGGCCAGTTCAGTTTAGAAAATTATAAGTCCTACTTTGCGTCACAAAACTTGACCTACCTAAAAATGAGTTTCAACTCTGTACTCTATGCAGGAATTGTGACCTTTGTGACCTTGCTTATCAGCTATCCAACAGCCCTCTTTTTGACCCGTCTCAAGCACCGTCAACTCTGGCTCATGCTGATTATCCTGCCAACTTGGATCAATTTGCTCCTCAAGGCCTATGCCTTTATTGGGATTTTTGGTCAGAATGGCTCTATTAACCAATTTTTGGAATTTATCGGAATCGGTTCACAGCAGTTGCTCTTTACCGATTTCTCCTTTATCTTTGTCGCAAGCTACATCGAGCTTCCCTTTATGATTTTGCCGATTTTTAATGTCTTGGACGATATGGATAACAATCTCATCAATGCAAGTTATGACCTCGGTGCTACCAAGTGGGAGACCTTCCGTCATGTCATCTTCCCTCTATCGATGAACGGTGTGAGAAGTGGAGTTCAGTCTGTCTTTATTCCTAGCTTGAGTCTCTTCATGCTGACCCGTTTGATTGGTGGGAACCGCGTTATTACACTGGGGACAGCCATTGAGCAAAACTTCCTGACAAATGACAACTACGGTATGGGTTCTACCATCGGTGTGATTCTCATCTTGACCATGTTCATCACCATGTGGGTGACCAAGGAAAGGAGAGAACGATGAAAAAATTTGCCAACCTTTATCTGGGACTGGTCTTTCTTGTCCTCTACCTGCCGATTTTTTACTTGATTGGATACGCCTTTAATGCAGGAAACGACATGAACAGCTTTACAGGTTTTAGCTTGAGCCATTTTAAAACCATGTTTGGCGATGGTCGCCTCATGTTGATTGTGACCCAGACCTTTTTCTTGGCCTTTTTATCAGCCTTGATAGCGACCATTATCGGGACTTTCGGTGCTATTTACATTTATCAGTCTTGTAAGAAATACCAAGAAGCCTTTCTTTCACTTAATAATATCCTCATGGTTGCACCTGACGTTATGATTGGTGCCAGCTTCTTGATTCTCTTTACCCAACTCAAGTTTTCACTTGGCTTTTTGACCGTTCTATCTAGTCACGTAGCCTTCTCGATTCCTATCGTGGTCTTGATGGTCTTGCCACGTCTCAAGGAAATGAACGGCGACATGATTCATGCGGCCTATGACCTTGGTGCCAGTCAATTTCAGATGTTCAAGGAAATCATGCTTCCTTACCTGACACCGTCTATCATTGCAGGTTATTTCATGGCCTTCACCTATTCGCTAGATGACTTTGCTGTGACCTTCTTCGTAACGGGAAATGGCTTTTCAACCCTGTCAGTCGAGATTTACTCTCGTGCTCGCAAAGGGATTTCCTTAGAAATCAATGCCCTGTCTGCCCTTGTCTTTCTCTTTAGTATTATCCTGGTTGTTGGATATTACTTTATCTCACGTGAGAAGGAGGAGCAAGCATGAAAAAACTCTATTCATTTTTAGCAGGAATTGTAGCCATTATCCTCGTCTTATGGGGAATTGCAACTCATCTAGATAGTAAAATCAATAGCCGAGATAGTCAAAAACTGGTTATCTACAACTGGGGTGACTATATCGATCCAGAACTCTTGGAGCATTTCACTGAAGAAACAGGCATCCAAGTCCAGTACGAGACTTTTGACTCCAATGAAGCCATGTATACTAAGATCAAGCAGGGTGGAACGACCTACGATATTGCCATCCCTAGTGAATACATGATCAACAAGATGAAGGACGAAGACCTCTTGGTACCGCTTGACTATTCAAAACTTGAAGGTCTTGAAAATATCGGACCAGAGTTCCTCAACCAGTCCTTTGATCCAGGCAATAAATTCTCCATTCCTTACTTCTGGGGAACCTTGGGAATTGTCTACAATGAAACCATGGTAGAGGAAGCGCCTGAGCATTGGGATGATCTCTGGAAGCCAGAGTATAAGAACTCTATCATGCTTTTTGATGGGGCGCGTGAGGTGCTGGGTCTGGGGCTCAATTCCCTCGGCTACAGCCTTAACTCTAAAAATCAACAGCAGTTGGAAGAGACAGTAGATAAGCTCTATAAACTGACTCCAAATATCAAGGCTATTGTGGCGGACGAAATGAAGGGCTACATGATTCAAAATAACGCTGCAAACGGGGTGGCCTTCTCTG
>NZ_DXLC01000011.1:0-541 GCF_019414905.1 Streptococcus sp.
CAATTGATTCAGCTACAAGTAAGGAATTTGTTAGTCTTATCGACACTCGAAAATAGTATTTTGAGCTATTTGCGTCTAGTTTTCTATATAAAAGTAAAAAAGAAAGCTTTGTGCCTTCTTAAACAATTATGGGAAATCTAATGATTACGAATGATAAAGAAGCAAATCAGAACATCTATTATTTGACTTCTTTGAGAATGAGTATCAAGGCATCTAAGACTCGGGAACGTTGTTCTGTTGGAAGAGTTTTTAATTCATCAACAAGTAGAGAAATTTTGGGGTCTTCTTCTTTTAACTGTATATCAAAGAATGTATCTAAATCTACTTCTAATGCTTCCATTACTTTCTCTAGCGTTTGAATTTTTAAGTTAGTTGAAAGATTTTCTAATTTGTAGATATAATTAGTACCCAAATCAGCCATCTCTTCTAGTTGTTCTTGAGTATATCCTCTTTCTAAACGTAATAGACGGATTCTTTTAGAGATGTAATCTTGAAGATTGCTTTTGTTATTTGTCATGTAGTACCTCGCTACTTACATGAT
>NZ_DXLC01000011.1:551-7470 GCF_019414905.1 Streptococcus sp.
CCTTTAAAGGTTGTTTTGTGATATAATAAGTTTATAAAGAAAAAAGAGGAAACAATATGAAAAAATCAACAATCGCAATGACAGCAGCAATTGCAGCAGCATCCCTAGCTCATACAGTAGGCGCAGAAGAAGTCGCTCCAAAACCAGTGAATGTGGAAGCGCCAAAGGCGGAGGTTGTGGAAACAACTACTCCTGCGGTAGCGACAAAAGAAGAGGTTGCTACAAAAGAATCAGAAGCTAAGAAAGCGGATCAAGAAGTAGTAGAAGCAAAGCAGGCGGTCAAAGATGCCAAGCGTGCTACAAATGAAGCGGATTCTCTTGTCAATGAGAAAACAGAAGCTGTAAAAAAAGCAGAGGATTTTGCGAAGAAGGCAAGCCCAGCAGTTATTACAGAAGCTGAGAAAGCAGTAGTTAAGGCAAAAGCAGAAGCGGTTAAAAACGCAGAAGCAAAAGCTACAGAAGCAAACCAAGCGGTATCTGCACAAGAAGCAGTTGTAGCAGAAAAAGAAGCTACTCAAGCTACAAAAGAAAAAGCACTTACAAGTGCTACAGAAGCGGTTCAAATCGCCACAGACGCTGTTAATGGCAAAGGCTTGGAAAATGCCAAGGAAGCACAAAAAGAAGCCACAGAAGCCGAAAAAACAAGCAAACAAGCGCAAGCAGATGCAGAGACTGCCTTAAAAAATGCAGAAAAAGCAAATCAAACTACTCAAGCGCAAATCGAGAATACACAAGCAGAGATTGCTACAAAAACTCAAGCGGTATCGGATGCCAAAGCACATCAAGCACAAGCAGAACAAGCTCTTAAAGCGGTCACTGCTGAAGTTAACGCTCTTATCGAGTCATCAAAACCACTTGCAAAAGGGTCTATTCAGTTCAAAGAAGCCTTTGTTTCAAAAATCAAAGAAAAAATCCAGTTGAATAAGGATTATTGGGCAATTCCAGATAATAAACTTACTCAAGCGGATATTGATAAATTTGAAGCTCGTAATAAAGAGTTGAAAAAAGAGATCACTGACATGGTTGGGGATAGTATCCAATCTAAAGACCTTGTCTTGAGCGAAGCGGATAAGGCAGATAAGACACAGTATGATGTTAATAATCTTCCAAAAGAAGTCCGTGATGATTTGACACTATTTGCAGCAGACCTAACAAATCAAATGCGTCGTCAACTTGGTTTGTCTGATGTGAAAGTGACTGAGGATTCATTCCACTTTGCAGATAAAATTGCACGTGAATACGAAAAAGACGGTGTTACCCCTGAGTTGCTAGATAGCTACCGTGCTAAGAAAAATGGTCATGGTCACTATGCTATTGGTATCAATAAAGTTGCTAAAGAGTATGGTTTGAATGATGGTCAGTCTGATAAGCAACGTAAAGAAGCAGAGCTTCGAGGTGGTCAAAGTTATGAAAACTCAGTAAACTTTGTTGCAAACAGTTCTGATGGAAGTAAAGAATTAGTTTATCTAACAAAAGCGGAGTTGCGTGAAAAAGTATTTGAGTCTTTGGTTAGCTTCGTTTCTACAGAGAAAGACTATGGGCATGCAAAAGACACTCTAGGGTTTGAGAAAGTTGCAGGGACTCTCTATTACGGTGGTTTTGGTGCTAGTCAAGTTCCCGGTATGTTTACAGTACATACAGTACCCGGTATCCCGGATAGCTATATGAAAAATTCTACATTTAACCGTACAGAAATCACAAATCCTTACACAGTAGCTCGCAAAGGTGCTTCAACCAATACTAAGCTAGAAGCTAAAAAAGCAGAGAAAGCCCAAGCAGAACAAACTCTTAAAACTGCTAATCAAACTGTAGCTGAAGCAGAAACTGCATTGCGAACTGCAAACTCAAACTTGAAAGCCCAAGAAGCTCAACTTAAAGATACAGTTGCATTGAAACAAACTCTTCAATCTGCTACAACAACACATAATCAAGCCGTTGTTGCCTTGTCAAATGCCAATGCCTTGGTTGCTACTTTGTCTGCTACAAAAGCAGATAAAGAAGCGAAGTTGGCAGAGTTGAAGGCAACTGCACAAGAAGTAGAGAACGAATTTAACCAAGCCAAAGCAGAAACAACAGCAGAGAAAGCAACTCTTTCTTCTCTTCAAGGGAAAGCAGAAGAAGCTTCTCAAGCGGTATCCGTTGCCAAAGAAGCGCTTAAAGAAGCAGAAGCAACTGTAACGGCTTCAAAAGAATTGGTTCAAGATTTGAAAGCTGCTACAAAAGAGCTTGAAGCTCGCAAGGCAGAGTTGAAAGACGCAGAAGAAGCGCTTAAAGAAGCAAAAGCAAACCAAGCAACTGCACAAGAAACACTTGAAGCAAAAGAGAACGCAGCCAAAGAAGCGAATAAGGCTTATGCGACAGCAAAAGCAAGTTATGAAGCAGAACAGGCACGACTTCAAGCAGAAGAATTGAAGAAACATCCGGTAACACCTGTTCTTCCAACAACTCCACGTGTTGAAGTTCCTGTTGTGAATAACAATGGTGGGGTGTCTGGCCAAGATAAAGCCAAAGTAGATGTAGTTGCCAAACAAAAAACGGAAACTAAGACTACAAAAGATTCTCAAGCTGGTAACTGGATTGAGTCAGCTGGTCGCTGGTGGTATCAGCATGAAGATGGTTCATACACTACTAACGGTTGGGAACAAATAAAGGGTATATGGTATTACTTTGACAATACAGGCTGGATGCAAACTGGCTGGGTCAAAACTGGTGCCTCATGGTATTACTTGAATGAAACAGGTTCACTGGCTACAGGCTGGGTCAAAGACAATGGCACATGGTACTATCTTAAAGAAAATGGTAAAATGGCTACTGGTTGGGTAAAAGATAATGATACAAGGTATTATCTTGATAGCGCTGGAGCTATGAAAACAGGCTGGTTTACAGTTTCTGGTAAATGGTACTATGCCTATAGTTCAGGAGCTTTAGCAGTAAACACCACTACACCAGATGGCTATACGGTTAATGGTAACGGTGAGTGTGTATAAAGGAATATATGAAGAAGGTAAATGATGAATTTGAAGCTTTGATAGTGCCCCTTTTTAAGAGCGACTGGAACAGTATTCAGGAAACCCTGAGAATCGCTCAAAATAAGGAACTTTCTGACAAAATCTTACGAGGAATGGCCCGAATTCGCGCAGGACATTAGTCTAATTTACAGAGAATACCTGAGTGAAATCTTGCTGTTGTTAGAAACAAATTTCTTGCATTCTAACGATTATTAGGAAGTCTACTGCAAAGTAGGCTTTTTCTCAAATCTCTACTAAAACTAGGATTTCTAAGAAATAGAGATTTCGCTAATAAATTATAGGTAATTAAACTCCAATTTCCTCAAAACATATTCTATTTTAGGTTTGTGAAAATCACTTTTTTATGGTAGAATGTAAAAGAATGTATGTCATTCGGAATAACAATAAAATGAGGTAAAAACATGGAAATCATGTCGCTTGCGATTGCTGTTTTTGCCGTCATCATTGGTTTAGTCATTGGATATGTCAGCATCTCAGCTAAGATGAAATCATCTCAGGAAGCTGCAGAGTTGATGCTTTTAAATGCTGAACAAGAAGCAACTAATTTACGTGGACAAGCTGAACGTGAAGCGGATTTACTTGTTAATGAAGCTAAACGTGAAAGCAAGTCTCTTAAAAAAGAAGCACTATTGGAGGCCAAAGAAGAAGCCAGAAAATACCGTGAAGAAGTGGACGCTGAATTCAAATCAGAACGTCAAGAACTCAAACAAATCGAAAGTCGTTTGACAGAGAGAGCTACTAGCCTTGATCGTAAGGACGACAATTTGACGAGTAAAGAACAAACACTTGAACAAAAAGAACAAAGTATTTCTGATAGAGCGAAAAACCTTGATGCGCGTGAAGAGCAATTAGAGGAAGTCGAAAGACAAAAAGAAGCAGAACTAGAGCGTATTGGTGCCCTGTCTCAGGCAGAAGCACGAGATATTATCTTGGCACAGACAGAGGAAAACTTGACCAAGGAGATTGCTAGCCGTATTCGCGAAGCTGAGCAAGAGGTCAAGGAACGTTCTGACAAAATGGCTAAGGACATCTTGGTTCAAGCTATGCAACGTATCGCTGGTGAATATGTAGCGGAGTCAACAAACTCAACGGTTCATCTGCCAGACGATACTATGAAGGGACGCATTATTGGTCGTGAAGGTCGTAACATTCGTACCTTTGAAAGTTTGACAGGGGTTGATGTCATTATCGACGATACGCCAGAAGTGGTGACCTTGTCAGGTTTTGACCCGATTCGTCGTGAAATTGCCCGTATGACTATGGAAATGTTGCTCAAGGATGGTCGTATCCACCCAGCTCGTATCGAAGAGTTGGTTGAGAAAAACCGTCAAGAGATTGACAATAAGATTCGTGAATACGGTGAGGCTGCTGCCTATGAAATTGGGGCACCAAACCTTCATCCAGACTTGATGAAAATCATGGGTCGCTTGCAGTTCCGTACTTCATATGGACAAAATGTCTTGCGTCATTCGATTGAGGTTGCTAAGTTGGCTGGTATCATGGCGAGCGAACTTGGTGAAAATGCGGCTCTTGCCCGTCGTGCTGGATTCCTTCACGATATCGGGAAAGCTATTGACCGCGAGGTTGAGGGTAGCCACGTTGAAATCGGTATGGAACTGGCACGTAAGTACAAGGAACACCCAGTTGTGGTGAATACGATTGCTAGCCACCACGGTGATGTTGAGCCTGAGAGCGTCATTGCAGTGATCGTCGCTGCAGCAGATGCCTTGAGTGCAGCTCGTCCAGGTGCTCGTAGTGAGTCTCTTGAAAGCTATATCAAGCGTCTTCATGATTTGGAAGAAATTGCGAACGGCTTTGAAGGGGTACAAAATAGCTTTGCCCTTCAAGCAGGACGTGAAATCCGTATCATGGTCAATCCAGGACAAATCAAGGACGACAAAGTCACAATCTTGGCTCACAAAGTTCGTGAGAAAATTGAAAACAATCTCGATTACCCAGGAAATATCAAGGTAACCGTGATTCGTGAGCTTCGTGCAGTAGATTATGCTAAATAAATAAGAAAGAGCAGTTGAAAAATTACTGCTTTTTTGTTACACTAGATAGAAAGACTGTAAAGGATAATCTGGCTTTTTGCTATTATTCTAGAGAAATGTTATTTCACAGACTGACTAAAGGAGACACAATGGCAGACCGAGGCTTACTAATCGTTTTTTCTGGTCCTTCAGGGGTTGGAAAAGGAACGGTTAGAAGAGAGATTTTTGAGAGTTCTGAAAACCAATTTCAATACTCTGTATCGATGACGACACGCGCACAACGTCCTGGAGAAGTGGACGGTGTTGACTATTTCTTCCGTACTCGCGAAGAGTTTGAAGAGCTGATTCGTCAAGGACAGATGTTGGAATACGCAGAATATGTCGGCAACTACTATGGAACTCCTCTGACCTATGTCAATGAAACCTTGGACAAGGGAATCGATGTTTTTCTTGAAATTGAAGTTCAAGGCGCTCTTCAGGTCAAGAAAAAGGTTCCAGATGCTGTCTTTATCTTCCTGACACCACCAGATCTTGATGAATTGCAAGATCGTTTGGTAGGTCGTGGAACAGATAGTGCAGAAGTGATTGCCCAACGAATCGAAAAAGCCAAGGAAGAAATTGCCCTCATGCGTGAGTATGATTATGCGATTGTCAACGATCAGGTGCCCCTAGCTGCTGAGCGTGTCAAACGTGTTATCGAAGCAGAGCACTTCCGTGTGGATCGTGTCATTGGTCACTATCAGGAGATGTTACCAAAGTCTCCAACTACTCGATAAAATTTAGAAAATAGGTACAAGCAAATGATGTTAAAACCCTCTATTGATACCTTGCTCGACAAGGTTCCTTCAAAATATTCACTCGTAATCTTGGAAGCAAAACGTGCCCACGAATTGGAAGCAGGTGCGCCAGCAACTCAAGGTTTCAAGTCTGAAAAATCAACTCTTCGTGCTTTAGAAGAAATCGAATCAGGAAACGTTACAATTCACCCAGATCCAGAAGGAAAACGTGAAGCGGTGCGTCGCCGTATCGAAGAAGAAAAACGCCGCAAAGAAGAAGAAGAAAAGAAAATCAAAGAGCAAATTGCTAAAGAAAAAGAAGATGGTGAAAAAATTTAAGGTTGGGGGGACTCAATCTTATTTTTTCTATTGCAAGAATGTACTGACAAGGAGGAGGTGAGAAGATGGCTATAGCCAAGATTATCGTAGATGTGCCCTTGATGCAGATGGACCAGCCCTATAGTTACAGGATTCCTGAGGAATTTGAGGGAATGCTGGAAGTTGGGATGCGGGTTCATGTGCCTTTTGGTAAGGGAAATCGTCTGATTCAAGGGATTGTTCTTGGTTTGGAGTTCCAATCGGATGAAGAAGAGGCTAATCAAGATTTAAAAGATATTGCAGAGGTGCTGGATTTTTCTCCTGTTCTCACGCAAGAACAACTCTGGCTGGCTGAGGAGCTCCGCAAGTCCGTCTTTTCTTATAAAATCTCCATCCTCAAGGCTATGTTACCAGGGTTTCTGAACTCCAGCTATGACAAGATTCTCTATCCTCTGGCAGGTCTGAGTCATGAAGACCGAGAGCGCTTGTTTGGTTCAGAGGATTCGCTTGCCTTTTCTTCTCTGGATTTAGCTAAGCAAGCTGAAATGATGCGTTTGACTAGAAAAGGCCTGCTTGGTCTGGAGTATCAGGCAGTCGATCAAAAGAAGGTCAAGACCCAGTCTTGGTATGAGGTAGACCTTGTTCAGTTAGAAGGTGTAGAGATTTCTACACGCGCCAAGAAAAAGTTAGAACTGAGAGACTATTTGCTGTCTCATCCAGAGAGTGCTTCCTTGGCTAGTTTGTTAGAGTCCTACTCGCGGGAGCAAGTCAACTTCTTTGTGGAACAAGGTGCTGTGACCAT
>NZ_DXLC01000110.1:0-4575 GCF_019414905.1 Streptococcus sp.
AGTAAGCGACCAATTGTGTTGGTACGACCATTGAGATTGGTGAGAGGTAAGGGTGTACAGTCGTAAGGACGATATCGTCTGTATCTTTGGCAACATTTTCTTCTGCAATAGTGAGAACCTTGGCACCACGGGCTGCCACCTCTTGGATATTTCCACGAGTGTGGTTGGCAAGGACTGGATCTGACAAGAGAGCCAAGACAGGCGTTCCCTCTTCAATCAAGGCAATAGTTCCGTGCTTGAGCTCTCCTGCCGCAAAGCCTTCACACTGGATGTAAGAAATTTCTTTGAGTTTGAGACTTGCTTCCATGGCTACGTAGTAATCTTGACCACGCCCAATATAAAAAGCATTGCGAGTTGTTTCAAGAAGCTCACGAACCTTGGCTTCAATGGTTTCTTTCTCTGAAAGAGTTGATTCGATAGACTGAGCTACGATTGACAATTCATGAACCAGATCAAATGCTTGCGCTTTGGCATTTCCATTTGCTTCTCCGACTGCTTTTGCAAGGAAGGCGAGGGCTGCGATTTGCGCTGTATAGGCCTTGGTTGAGGCTACGGCAATTTCAGGACCTGCATGAAGAAGCATGGTATGGTTGGCTTCACGAGAAAGAGTTGAACCTGGTACGTTTGTCACTGTCAAGCTTGGGATTCCCATTTCATTAGCCTTGACCAAAACCTGACGGCTATCTGCTGTTTCACCAGACTGGCTGATAAAGATGAAAAGTGGTTTCTTGCTGAGAAGTGGCATACCATAGCCCCACTCAGATGAAATTCCAAGTTCAACTGGTGTATCTGTCAATTCTTCCAACATCTTCTTAGAAGCAAATCCTGCGTGGTAAGATGTTCCAGCTGCAAGGATGTAGATGCGGTCTGCATCTTGAACAGCCTTGATGATAGCTGGGTTTACTACTACTTGACCAGCCTCATCTGTGTAGGCTTGGATGAGTTTACGCATAACAGTTGGTTGCTCATCAATTTCCTTGAGCATGTAGTAAGGATAAGTTCCCTTACCGATATCAGATAAGTCTAGCTCAGCAGTGTAGCTAGCACGCTCACGACTATTACCATCATAGTCTTGAACTTCCACGCTATCCGCCTTGACGATTACCAACTCTTGGTCATGAATTTCCATGTATTGGTTGGTTTCACGAATCATAGCCATAGCATCTGAGCAGACCATGTTATAGCCTTCTCCAAGACCAATCAAAAGTGGTGATTTATTTTTAGCCACGTAGATGACTTCAGGATCTTGTGAGTCAACCAAGGCAAAGGCATAAGAACCACGGATGATGTGAAGGGCTTTTTTGAAGGCTTCAAGAACTGACAAACCGTCTTCTTCCGCAAATTTTCCAATCAAGTGAACGGCGATTTCCGTATCTGTTTGCCCCTTGAAGTGGTGTCCTGCAAGGTATTCTTCCTTGATTTCAAGGTAGTTCTCAATCACCCCATTGTGCACCAAGACAAAACGTTCTGTCTCAGAGCGGTGTGGGTGAGCATTGTCTTCCGTTGGTTTCCCGTGAGTAGCCCAACGAGTATGTCCGATACCAGTCGTTCCCTCAACACCAGCTGTCTTAGCAGACAATTCTGCAATACGACCAACAGCCTTGACTAGATGGTTTTCAGCACCACCTAGGACAAAAAGCCCCGCAGAATCATAGCCACGGTATTCGAGCTTTTCAAGCCCTTGAATCAAAATATCAGTTGCATTTGTGTTTCCAACAACACCAACAATTCCACACATAGTATATACGACACAGACCAGCTGTGCTTTCTCCTTAAAATTGGTATAGTCTAATTCCTCTTTTATAGAATCAGCAAAAACAGTATATACTTGTTTCTTTCACTTGTCAAGAGTAAAAATTGGTATAGCTCAAATTAAGCTCCTGTAAGCAAAAAACTCTGGCCAATTAGGATAATCAGTCAGAGTCCTTTTTTAAAATCCATTATTGTCGCTTAATTCCTTGAACCAGTGCCCTGATTTCTTCAGACGACGTTCTTGCGTTTCCAAGTCTAATTCGACCAAACCATAGCGATTTTTATAGCTGTTGAGCCATGACCAGCAGTCAATAAAGGTCCAAATTAAATAGCCCTTACAATTGGCTCCGTCTTCAATGGCACGGTGCAGTTCACGAAGATGACCTTTTACAAAGTCAATACGGTAATCATCTTGAATCATTCCATTCTCACGGAATTTTTCTTCCCCTTCAACACCCATACCATTCTCAGTCAACATCCACTCGATATTACCATAATTTTCCTTGATATTTTGGGCGATGTCATAAATCCCTTGCTCATAAATCTCCCAGCCACGGTGAGGATTGATTTTACGTCCAGGCATCACATAAGGCTCGTAAAAATGTTCTGGTAAGAGTGGACTCTCTGGATGCTTAGCAAATCGAGGAGCCATAACACGCAAAGGTTGATAGTAGTTGACACCAAGGAAGTCCACCGTATTGTCACGAATGAGCTCCAACTCCTCCTCTGTAGCATCAGGCAAGAGACCGTATTCATGCAAGATTTCTACTAACTCCTGTGGATAAGTCCCCAAAACGGACGGATCTAAGAAAGATTGGGCCTGAAAAAGGTCCGCAATACGAGCCGCCTTAACATCAGCAGGATGCTGACTGCGTGGATAAGCCGGTGTCAAGTTTAAGACAATCCCAATCTTGGAATCAGGCAAGAGTTCATGACAAGCCTTAACCGCCCGACTACTGGCCAATTGTGTATGATAAGCTACTTTAACAGCTGCCTCTGCATCCACCTTATGTGGATAATGGGCATCGTAAAAATAGCCAAATTCTACAGGAACGATGGGCTCGTTAAAAGTAATCCATTGATCCACTAAATCTCCATAAGTCTCAAAACAAAAACGAGCATAGTCTTCATAGGCTGAGACAGTTGCCTTATTTTCCCAACCATCACCATCCTCTTGAAGGGCAAAAGGTAAATCAAAATGATAAAGATTCACTAAAAGACGAATCCCTTTGGCCTTAATAGCCTCAAAAACCTTACGGTAAAAGTCTGCACCTTGAGGATTGACTTTCCCACGCCCTTGTGGAAAAATCCGTGACCACTGAATAGAAGTCCGAAAGGCCGTATGACCAGTTTCTAACAGTAGCTCAATATCCTTTTCCCAATTTTCATAAAAGGTCGATGTCTTATCTGGATCAATTCCATTATAGTAGCGATTTGGCTCCACTTGGTACCAATAATCCCAGAGATTATCTCCCTTACCGTCACCAGCTATACGTCCTTCTGTCTGCGGCCCAGAAGTAGAGGATCCCCAGACAAAATCCTTTGGAAATCTTAGCATACATTTACCTCTTTATCTACTCATTTTTCCCATTATACAGAAAAAACAAGGTAAAAACTAGTTACATTTTTTCCTTGTTTTTCTTCTGATTATAGTTTTTATTTCTTGCTGAGGATTTCAAGCGTTTCGAGCAAGTTATCTGCATGAACTTCGATAGTGTCACCAGTCGCTTTAATCTTGACTTCTACGATGCCATCGGCCGCTTTTTTACCAACGGTGATGCGGATTGGCAACCCAATCAAGTCGCTATCGCTAAATTTGACTCCGACACGTTCGTTACGATCGTCCGTTAAGACTTCATAACCAGCTCCCATCAAGCTTGCTTCAAGCTTTTCTGTCAAGGCTTGCGCTTCTTCGTCCTTGACATTGACAGTGATCAAGTGCACATCAAATGGTGCCAATTCTTTAGGGAAGTTGATTCCCCAAGCGTAACGGTATTCACCTTTTGGCGTTTTGTTAACAAAGAGGCGAGCGTGTTGCTCCATCACTGCTGAAAGGAGACGGCTGACACCGATACCGTAACATCCCATGATAATTGGCACAGCACGGCCATTTTCATCCAAAACATCTGCTCCCATGCTTGCTGAATAGCGAGTGCCGAGTTTGAAGATGTGACCAATTTCGATACCACGCGCAAAGTTAAGGACACCTTGTCCGTCTGGGGAAATTTCACCCTCACGAACTTCACGTATATCCACATATTCTGCAGTAAAATCACGACCTGGGTTCACACCAGTCAAGTGGTAGCCATCTTCGTTAGCACCGACAACTGCATTGCGAACATCTTGCACCTTTCGGTCTGCAATGATTTTAACATTCTCTGGCAAACCAACTGGGCCAAGTGAACCAAATCCTGCTTGAACAACATTTGCCACTTCTTCTTCACTTGCAACGTCAAAGAAATCTGCTCCCAAGTGGTTTTTCAACTTAACTTCATTGAGTTGGTCATTTCCAACTAGAAGGGCTGCAACAAGCTCACCATCTGCCATGTAGAAGAGGGTTTTAATCGTTTGTTCTTCTGGAACATTGAGGAAGGCTGCAACTTCATCGATTGATTTAACATCTGGCGTTGCAACACGGGTCACTTCTTCTTCAGCGACAACACGGTTGCTTGGTTTGTACTCGTTTGTTGCCATTTCTAAGTTAGCAGCATAGCTAGACTCACTTGAGTAGGCAATGGTATCTTCACCAGAAACCATCCATTTAAGCAATTCTGCCTTGATTTCTTCTTGCACTTCTGCAGGAATTTCATCAAATGAGGCAAC
>NZ_DXLC01000111.1:0-4364 GCF_019414905.1 Streptococcus sp.
TCTTAGTTTCTTTACCAACGTTGGTATCTTTTTGGTCACCAGTTCCCTTGATTTGCGTACTTCCACGAACATCCAAACGGACTGATGCGTAGAATTTCAGAGCACGTCCACCAGGAGTTGTTTCTGGATTTCCAAACATCACTCCAACTTTTTCACGCAATTGGTTGATAAAGATGGCAATTGTTTTGGTTTTATTGATAGAGGCACCGAGCTTACGCATAGCCTGGCTCATCATACGAGCCTGCAAACCAACGTGGCTATCTCCGATATCGCCATCAATTTCCGCACGAGGTACAAGGGCAGCAACTGAGTCGACTACGACAAGATCTACAGCACCTGAGTCAATCAATTTTCCTGCAATCTCAAGACCTTGCTCTCCTGAGTCTGGTTGAGACAAGAGCAATTCGTCAATGTTGACACCAAGGGCCGCAGCATAAGCTGGATCAAGGGCATGTTCCGCATCGATAAAGGCAGCAATACCACCTTCTTTTTGTGCTTGCGCAACTGCATGAAGGGCAACCGTTGTCTTACCAGATGACTCTGGTCCATAGATTTCGATGATACGTCCCTTAGGATAACCACCTGAACCAAGGGCAATGTCAAGAGCCAAAGAACCTGAGCTCATCACTTGCACCTTTTGCTCGGCACGTTCACCCAAACGCATAATTGAACCCTTACCAAAGTCTTTCTCAATCAATTTAAGAGCGTCATTCAAGGCTTTTTCACGTTCAGCCCCGAATTTTTTTGAAATTTCATCTAATTTTTTTGGTTTTTTTGCCATTCTATTCTCCTACATTCTAATGGTCCTCAGACCTATCTACTATTATATCAAAAGTTAGTCACTTAATAAAGCCTTGCGAACTAGGTTAAAGGCATGCATAACCGCAATGTGACGCACATCTGCTCGACTTCTGCCTCCAATATTCACCTTGATGACCTTAGTTCCATGCTCCTGTGCCAAGCCTATGAAGACTGTTCCAGCTGGGTGCCCTTCGAGCCTATCTGGTCCTGCCACTCCAGTCAAACTAATGCCAAAATCTGACTGTGTCTTGCTTCGTGCCTGCTCAGCCATCTTCTGAGCTGTAAATTCAGACACCACACCATGTTCTTCCAAATCCTTGACAGGAATATCCAACATCTTTGATTTTTCCTCCAGGCTATAGGTTACAAAACCACCCTTAAATATACTTGAAGCACCCGAAAAATCCGCTACCCTAGCTTGGAAAAGACCAGCCGTCAAACTCTCTGCAGCCGTGATAGTTTTCCCTTGCCTTTTCAGCTTTTCTACCACAATACTGGCTAAACTAGTCTCTTCCCCATAACCATAACAAAGTTCTCGTAAAGAAAGGCCTTCAAAAGTTTGGCGATTCAAGATTTGGTTTTCTAAGATATCCAGCGCTTGATTCGCCTCTTCTTGACTGCTAGTTTTTGTTGACAGACGCAGAGTGACTTCTCCTGTCTTAGCATAAGGGGCCAAGGTCGGATCTGTTTGATTATCAATTAAATCAGCTAAAATCGTAACCAACTGACTTTCGCCAATCCCAAAGAAACGAAGAACTCGGGAATACAGCTTGCTCCCTGTCATTAACTTGGGTAGAAGTTGGTTTAAGACCATGGGTTTCAATTCACTTGGTGGACCTGGAAGGACAACGTAGGTCACTCCATCGACTTCCAATATTCCTCCTACAGCCAGTCCTGTTTCGTTTGGCAGTGGAGTCGCACCTTCTACAATTTGAGCTTGTCTTTCATTATTCGGTGTTCGGGCATAGTCTGGTCTCTGGGCGAAAAATACATCTAACTTTTCTTGTGCCTGAGGATCGAAGACTAATTCCTTCCCTAAAAATTTAGCCAGAGTTTGTTTTGTCAAATCGTCCTCAGTTGGGCCCAAACCGCCTGTCAAAATCACCAGACTACTACGTTGACTGGCAATCTCAAGCAAAGACAAGAGACGAGCTTCATTGTCTCCTACAGCCGTCTGAAAATATACGTCTACCCCAATCTCTGCTAGTTTTTCTGATAAAAACTGAGCATTGGTGTTGACAATCTGTCCTGTCAAAATCTCTGTTCCAACAGCAATAATTTCTGCTTTCATGTTTCCTCCTACCTATCTATTCGTATTTTTTTGAAAAAATCGCAGGAAATTTCCCACGATTGATTTTTTTATTTATAGTAAAAAAGTTAATTATCTTCGTCACCAACAGGTGTTCGTCCAAATAAATCTTCAAATAAGACAACATTTGTTTCAAGCTGAGTGACTTCTTCTTGTCCCAAAGAACGTCTCAAAAGATTCTGCATTTCCAACATGTGGTTTCTCGTAACAATTTGATAAGAAACGCCTTGTAGCATCTCACCTTCACCCTTCAACTGTTGTGTTTCAATGGTTTTAAATGAATCTTTGTAGCCCAACAAGCTTGGAATACTTTTCGCAGATAAATCAATATTAGTCTGCATATTAGTACTTAGGGCTTTTAAGATAGACTGGTAGTGACTGACACTATTCAAACTAAGAACTTTTTCAACAACTTTTTGAATGACTTCACGCTGACGCTTCTGACGTCCGTAGTCTCCTTCTGGGTCTTGATAACGCATGCGTGAATAAACAAGCGCTTCCTCTCCATTTATTGTCTGCTCTCCAACACCGATAGAAATGGTGTTAAATTCTTCTTGATCACTGATAGAAATCGGGAAACCTAGTGTATTATTGACCGTAATACCGCCCACTGCATCGACCAATTGTTGCAATCCTTGCATATTAACCATAATGTAGCGATCGATGTGGATATTCATCATCTTTTGAATTGTTTCTATAGCAAGTTCTGCTCCACCACCAGCATAGGCAGCGTTTAGCTTCGCTTCTTCAATACTACCATCTTTATGTTGAATTTTAGTCAGGATATCACGTTCCAAACTCATCATCGTCGTTTTCTTTGTGTGAGGATTGACAGTCAGCAAAATCATACTGTCACTATTTCCAGCCCATTGATCTGTACGCTCTACATTCCCAGTATCAACCCCCATCAACAGAATGGTCAAAGGCTCTGTTGCTTCAATAACCTTGGTTTCTTCCCCTATTTTTTTATAGGTTTTTGATAAGGTTTGTGTGCCTTGCTGATAAATAGTATACGCAAAAACACCGACACCTAAAACTGTCACAGCTAGAAAAGCTAATACCATTCCAATAATTTTTTTAACCATATTTCTACTAATCTATCAGTTTACCCATCAAGTAAACATCGATAAATTTCCCTTCTTCTATATATGCTCCACGCTCTTGGCGACCTTCAATGACAAAGCCATGCTTTTGATAAAGATGGACTGCTGCTTGATTACGAGTTTGGACAGTCAGTTGGAGACGACGCAGAATGCCACTTGCTTGTGCCCACTCTATGACTTCTTCAAGCAACAAACTTCCCAAGCCATTATTCCAATATCTTTTTCCAATCACAATGAAGAGATCTCCAATATGACGGACTCTCTTGCGCTGGTCAGCTGTAATATTTACAATACCAGCAATTTTATCATTTAAGAATGCAAGTAAGGTTATCTGATTGTCCGAACTAGCTTGCTTGTTGAGGAATATTTCCATCTCCTCACTGGTCAAGAGAATACCATCTCCGTCTAAGCTGGTAAAATCTGTCTCCAAACTTACACGATTTAAAAAGGCCACTAATTCAGCTGCATCTTTAGGCTCTGCTTCCCTAATGAGCAATTCATACTCCATGTTGAAGCTCCTCTAAAAGCTTTTCTGCACGCAAACCCTTTGCTTGGAAATGTAATCTGCATCCATCTGCTTCTTTTAGAATTTCCAACTCTAAATAAGTATCTGGCAAGGCATCTCCTAAGAGATTTCCCCACTCAATAACAGTCACGCCGCCACCAAAGAGAAATTCATCTAAATCAATAGAATCAGCATCCCCCTCTATACGATAAACATCTAGGTGGTAAAGCGGAAGACGACCTTCATACTCTCTTACGATAGTATAGGTTGGACTCTTAATCATCTGGGAAATCTGTAAACCTTTAGCAAGTCCTTTAGTAAAGGTTGTTTTACCTGCACCCAGTTCTCCAGTTAAGATTAAAACATCATTCTTTTCTAATAGATGACCCAAACGCTCCCCTAAGGCTTGCAGTTCTTCTTCATTTTTTGTGTACATATTCTTATTATACCAAAAACTTTTCTTTTGTGTCTATTTTCCTGCTAAACTTATACTCAATGAAAATCAAAGAGCTGACGTAGTTTGAAGAGATTTTCGGAGAGTATTACCATCATAACATCCATAAAAACAAGCTTTCTCTAAAAGAAAATGAGCGTAGTAATGACCAATACAAGATCTCGGAAAATATGACCATAAAAGGAAACTTCC
>NZ_DXLC01000112.1:0-2086 GCF_019414905.1 Streptococcus sp.
GTAATCAAGAAAACACGACATTTTTTAAAAACAGATATGGGAACACATAGAGTAATTCCTTTATATTTATTTAATTTAGAATTATTATTAAAAAATAATTTGTTAGATAGCGCTCAATTTTTTATAGATGATTTAGAAAATTTACTGACCAGACAAGGATATTATTTTGAAAAGACTTATTTGCTTTTTTTAAAAGGTATTTATCTTATAAAAACGAATCAAGTAGAGTTAGGTAAAAAAGAATGTTCCAAAGCTATGAGAATATGTAAGGAATATAATGATAGTGTCACAATAGAGAAATTAAACAAGACCTTTAAATCAGATTTAAAAGGATTTGTTTTTTAAATAAAGTTAGACAGAAAATGAGATAAAAGAAAAAAGGATAGCCTCTCTGTGATGAGATGTTATCCTTTTTGATTATGAAACTATTGCAAATTAACCTTGTTTCTCAAGATATAGTAGGTTCCGAGATAAAAGATAGCTATGAAAATGAGTTCTTCAACAATACCTATGCTTGTTCCCATATAGAAATTATCATTAAATCCTGCAAGTGAATTGACATAGAAGTTAGCACTGGTATTGAAGAAGACTTCAATAAATCCAATGACGATTAGGATTCCAATGTAGGCTACAATAGCGAGTGCTGTACGGTATTCATTGAACAGTTGTCCAATAGAAATGGCCAAGTAAATGCAGAGGATTCCTGAGATTGTACTAAGCAGGAAGGATACCCCCATAAGAGAGAGTTGAGGAAGGTATGTTCCTACAAGTGGAATCAACTCAGAATTTGATATCCATTCTGGAACCGTTATAGTCACAATAATAACAGCACTTAGAGCCAGTACAGCCGAGCTAAGGATAGACCAGATGAAGGCTCCGACTAATTTAGCAGTGATGATATAGTGCTCAGAAACTGGCAAGGTCAAAGTCAGATAGCCTTGTCGGTCATATACACTACCTTTGAAGCGTTTAATGATTAAGAAAAGAGTTGAAATCCCCAGTGTAATTATCAAGCCACCGAAGACGAGAGCCAGAAAGATAAATAGGAAAGGTTGGCTATCTTTGAAAGATACATAAGAATAGTAGTGTCCTTGCATTCCTATGGGGACGGAAAGGACTAGCACGGCAGCGTAAAGGGCTAAATACCACTTGTTAACATTTTTAAATTCGTAGCGAACTAAATTCCAAAACATAATAATCTCCTTTGCTTAGGCCTTAAATTCCTGACGGAAGAGTTGGTCAATGGATTCACCTGACTCATAGCGAATATCATCTACATTTCCTTGACGAACGACTTTTCCGTCTTTGAGGAAGACAATTTCATCCAAGATTGGCTCAATATCAGAAATCAAGTGGGTAGAAATCAAAACGGTAGAAGTTGGGGAGTAGTTGTTGATAATGGTATTGAGGATATACTCACGGGCTGCTGGATCCACTCCACCAATGGGTTCGTCCAGAACGTAGAGACGAGCATCACGGCTCATAACCAAAATCAGTTGGACCTTTTCCTTGTTCCCTTTTGATAGTTTCTTGAGACGACTATTTTCATCAATGCCCAGGTCTGCAAGTAGATGATGGGCGCGTTCCAGATTGAAATCTTTATAGAAGGTCTTGAAGTAGGTTAGGGCTTCCTTGACCTTCATTTGCTCATTGAGATAGGTCGTATCTGGCAAATAAGCTACGATAGCCTTGGTTGCTGGGCTTGGGTCCATATCGTTAATCAGGACACGTCCTTGATCTGGCTGCAAGAGGCCATTGATGAGTTTAATCAGGGTTGTTTTTCCTGAGCCATTTGGCCCAAGAAGACCGACAATTTTTCCAGCTGGAATGTCAAGAGAAACATTTTCAAGGGCTGGTGTTGCTCCATATGATTTGGATACATTTTCAAATGCTAGTAATGACATAGGCTTAAACTCCTTTAATATAATCGCCGACTACGCCTGGTAGTTCTTCTTTTTCATAGCCAAAATGGGTCATGGAGGAAACGAAGTGTTCCAATTCTTCTTCCGATAATTGTTTGCGTGATTGGGCGATTAGTTCCTTATCCTCAGTCACAAATCGTCCAGTTGTTCGCTTGCTGTAGACA
>NZ_DXLC01000112.1:2096-3792 GCF_019414905.1 Streptococcus sp.
CCAAATCCTTCTCTTTGGAGGTCTGTTAAGGCTCTTTGGTTGGTGTTTGGCTTGCCGCCCGCCTCGCTCGCCAGCTCTCTCACGGTTGGAAGTTGTTGATTGGGTTCCAGTGTATGGGAAACAATCTGAAGCTTGATTTTCTCCATAATCTGTAAATAAATGGGTTTTTTGTTGTCAAATGTCCAGGACATCTTGGTCTCCTTTCTTTTATCCTCTTGTCTTAATTAAATAATACAACAAAACAAAAAACTTGTCAAGCAAAAAGAAGAATTGTTTTGGGAATCGTTTAAAAAATGGTATAATGAAAAGAAAACGATAAGGAGGGAAAGGATGCGTTGTCCAAAATGTGGGGCTACCAAGTCAAGTGTTATCGATAGTCGCCAAGCAGAAGAAGGGAACACTATTCGTAGAAGACGTGAGTGCGATGAATGCCAACACCGTTTTACAACCTACGAACGAGTAGAAGAAAGAACCTTAGTGGTTGTTAAAAAAGATGGCACACGGGAACAATTCTCTAGAGATAAAATCTTTAATGGGATTATCCGCTCAGCCCAGAAACGTCCTGTGTCAAGTGATGAAATCAACATGGTAGTCAATCGTATCGAACAGAAACTCCGTGGTCGAAATGAAAATGAAATTCAAAGTGAGGACATTGGTTCACTCGTCATGGAGGAGTTGGCTGAATTGGACGAGATTACCTATGTACGTTTTGCCAGTGTCTATCGTAGTTTTAAGGATGTGAGTGAGTTAGAGAGCTTGCTCCAACAAATCACCCAGTCCTCTAAAAAGAAAAAGGAAAGATAAATGAAGCCAATTGACCGTTTTTCTTATCTAAAGAATAATCGGGTGTCGCAAGATACCTCATCTCTGGTACAGTGCTACCTCCCGATTATCGGTCAGGAGGCACTGAGCCTTTATCTTTATACGATTAGTTTTTGGGATAATGGCAGAAAGGAATACCTCTTTTCAAGCATTCTCAATCATCTCAATTTTGGGATGGACAGACTTTTAAAATCCTTGAAAATCCTATCTGCTTTTAATCTCTTGACCCTCTATCAAAAGGGTGATACCTATCAGATAGTTATCCATGCTCCTCTTTCAAGTCAGGATTTCTTGGAACATCCTGTTTATCGTAGACTCTTGGAGAAAAAAATTGGCGATGCCGCTGTGGAGGATTTGAGAGTTGAGAGTGCTGAGGGAGAAGAAATACCTGTCTCACTCAATCAAGTCTTTCCAGATTTGGCAGAGCTGGGAAGTCAAGAAGACCTTGGTCTCAAGAAGAAAGTGGCCAACGATTTTGACTTGGATCATTTTCGTCAGCTGATGGCTCGAGATGGACTTCGCTTTTCGGATGAACAGTCCGATGTCTTAAACCTTTTTGCCATCGCTGAGGAGAAGAAATGGACTTGGTTTGAAACTTATCAATTGGCCAAGTCAACAGCTGTTTTCCAGGTTATTTCAACAAAACGCATGCGGGAAAAAATCGCTCAAAAACCGATTTCCTCTGACTTTAGTCCTAAGGAAGCAACCATTATCAAGGAAGCCAAAAGTAAAACGGCCCTGCAGTTCTTGGCAGAAATCAAGCAAACACGTAAGGGAACCATTACCCAAACAGAAAGAGAACTTTTGCAACAGATGGCTGGTTTGGGATTGTTGGATGAAGTCATCAATATTATTCTCTTATTGACCTTTAATA
>NZ_DXLC01000113.1:0-4867 GCF_019414905.1 Streptococcus sp.
GATACGTTCCTTATGAAGAGGAAGATATTTATCTACAAGATCTTCTGCATGAGAAACCCAGTCTCCATGAACCCCAACTACAATTTTTTAAATGCTTGGTTCCAAGACAAATTTTTCAATTGTATGAATCAAGATAGGTCGATCACCTAGCTCTAAAAATTGTTTTGGCAAGTTACTGATTCCCATGCGTGTGCCAGTTCCACCAGCAAGAATTCCTGCATAAATCATCTATTTTCTCCTTTGTCTTACTAAAAAAACTTATTCTCTCTATTATACCACAATCTAGTCCTATCATAAAAGAAATACTAGTCATCCCGTTCTAGAATAGGAGGATTATGCAGTTCCATTATTCAAAGAAACTAGTCCATTTCTAGTAATGACTAGGAATTCTATAGTCATTACCAATAAATGGCTGTGAAATTTTAGAGTTCTTCAGAATAATATAGTTTTCTTAAAGAAAGCTTAAAATTAAGATTTGAAACTTCAAAGTGATTGCTTGACTTACTGCCCTTCATTTCTTATTAGCTGACTTTATGATATAATGAAAAACGAGGTAAATTGAATGAAAAGTATAAAATTAAATGCTCTATCTTACATGGGAATTCGTGTCTTGAATATTATTTTTCCCATCTTAACTGGTACCTATGTCGCACGTGTCTTGGATCGAACTGACTATGGTTACTTCAACTCAGTTGACACTATTTTGTCATTTTTCTTGCCCTTTGCGACTTATGGGGTCTATAACTACGGTTTACGGGCCATCAGTAATGTCAAGGATAACAAAAAAGATCTGAATAGAACCTTCTCTAGTCTTTTTTATTTGTGCATAGCTTGTACGATTTTGACTACCGCTGTCTATATCCTAGCCTATCCTCTCTTCTTTACAGATAATCCAATCGTCAAAAAAGTCTACCTTGTTATGGGGATTCAACTCATTGCCCAGATTTTTTCAATCGAGTGGGTCAATGAAGCTCTGGAAAATTACAGTTTTCTCTTTTACAAGACTGCCTTCATCCGTATCCTGATGCTGGTCTCTATTTTCCTGTTTGTCAAAAATGAACACGATATTGTTGTTTATACACTTGTGATGAGTTTATCGACACTGATTAACTACCTGATTAGTTATTTTTGGATTAAAAGAGACATTAAGCTTGTTAAGATTCACATAAGTGATTTTAAACCGCTCTTTCTCCCTCTAACAGCCATGTTGGTCTTTGCCAATGCCAATATGCTCTTCACTTTTTTGGATCGTCTCTTCCTCGTTAAAACAGGGATTGATGTCAACGTTAGTTACTATACCATGGCTCAACGAATTGTGACCGTTATAGCTGGTGTTGTAACAGGAGCTATCGGAGTGAGTGTGCCTCGTCTCAGTTACTATCTAGGAAAAGGCGATAAGGAAGCCTATGTCGCACTTGTTAACAGAGGCAGTCGAATCTTTAACTTCTTTATCATTCCACTGAGTTTTGGACTCATGGTTTTAGGACCAAATGCCATCCTACTTTACGGTAGTGAAAAATATATCGGAGGTGGTATCTTAACCTCTCTCTTCGCTTTTCGTACGATTATCCTGGCCTTAGATACCATTCTTGGTTCCCAAATTCTCTTTACAAATGGCTATGAAAAACGAATCACAGTCTATACAGTCTTTGCTGGGCTACTCAATTTGGGCTTAAATAGTCTCCTCTTTTTCAACCATATCGTTGCTCCTGAATACTACTTACTGACAACTATGCTATCAGAGGCCTCTCTGCTTGTTTTCTATATCATTTTCATCCATAGAAAACAGCTCATCCACTTAGGACATATCTTTAGCTATACTGTTCGATACTCGCTCTTTTCACTTTCCTTTGTAGGAATTTTTTTCCTGATTAATTTCTTGTATCCTGTGGATATGGTCATTAATTTGCCATTTTTGATTAATACTGGTTTGATTGTCTTGCTATCAGCCATCTCTTATATTGGTCTACTTGTCTTCACCAAAGATAGCATTTTCTATGAATTTTTAAACCATGTCCTAGCCTTAAAAAATAAATTCAAAAAATCTTAGGAGTATAGAATGAAACAACTAACCATTGAAGATGCCAAACAAATTGAATTAGAAATTTTGGATTATATTGATACTCTCTGTAAAAAGCACAATATCAACTATATTATTAACTACGGTACTCTGATTGGGGCGGTTCGACATCAGGGCTTTATTCCTTGGGACGACGATATTGATCTGTCCATGCCTCGAGAAGACTACCAACGATTTATAAACATTTTTCAAAAGGAAAAAAGCAAATATAAGCTCCTTTCCTTAGAAACTGATAAGAACTACTTTAACAACTTTATCAAAATGACCGACAGTACAACTAAAATTATTGATACTCGGAATACAAAAACCTATGAGTCAGGTGTTTTTATCGATATTTTCCCTATGGATCGCTTTGATGACCCTAAGGTCATTGATATTTGTTATAAGCTGGAAAGCTTCAAACTTCTGTCTTTCAGTAAACATAAAAATATTGTCTATAAAGATAGCCTCTTAAAAGATTGGATACGAACAGCCTTCTGGTTACTCCTTCGACCTGTTTCTCCTCGTTATTTCGCACATAAAATCGAGAAAGAAATTCAAAAATATAGTCGTGAAAATGGGCAGTATATGGCTTTTATCCCTTCTAAATTTAAGGAAAAGGAAGTCTTCCCAAGTGGTACCTTCGATAAAACAATCGATTTACCCTTTGAGAATTTGACCCTTCCTGCGCCAGAAAAATTTGATACTATTTTGACACAATTTTATGGAGATTATATGACCCTACCACCAGAAGAAAAACGCTTCTACAGTCATGAATTTCACGCTTATAAATTGGAGGATTAGGATGCAATATTTAGAAAAAGAAGAAATTAAAGAAATTCAACTAGCCCTGCTAGACTATATTGATGAGACTTGTAAGAAACATGATATTCCTTATTTTCTAAGTTATGGAACCATGCTTGGAGCTATCCGCCACAAAGGTATGATTCCCTGGGACGATGATATTGATATTTCCCTTTATCGTGAAGATTATGAGCGCTTATTGAAGATTATTGAGGAAGAAAATCACCCTCGCTACAAGGTTCTTTCCTACGATACATCTTCTTGGTACTTCCATAATTTCGCATCGATTTTGGACACTTCTACTGTTATCGAAGACCATGTTAAGTACAAGCGTCATGACACCAGTCTCTTTATCGATGTCTTCCCAATTGATCGCTTTACAGACTTGAGCATTGTCGACAAGAGTTATAAGTATGTAGCCCTTCGTCAACTAGCTTATATCAAAAAATCACGCGCAGTTCACGGTGATAGCAAATTAAAAGATTTTCTAAGATTATGTAGCTGGTACGCCCTCCGATTGGTCAATCCCCGTTACTTTTACAAGAAAATTGATCAACTAGTCAAAAATGCTACAACCAACACTCCTCAATATGAAGGAGGAATTGGGATTGGTAAGGAAGGTATGAAAGAAGTCTTCCCAGTTGATACCTTTAAAGAACTCATCTTAACTGAGTTTGAAGGCCGTATGTTACCAGTTCCTAAAAAATATGACCAATTTTTAACCCAGATGTATGGCGATTATATGACACCACCATCAAAAGAAATGCAAGAATGGTATAGTCACAGTATTAAAGCTTATCGCGAAAGCTGATTAAGGACGACCATATAAACTACAAAAAGGCTGGGGAAAAACTCAATTTCAGGAGAAAATGAAGTAATTATTCCTACAACAAAACGCATAATATCAGGTCTTGAACACCTAAATATTATGCGTTTTTAATTTTTCTTCAATCCATTACAATAGATAGAGAACTCAATTTCTTATAAGTAAAGGAATTTGAAAATAGCTACTGCCGCAATTGCTGCTGCGATCGGTGCTACTACTGGTACCCAAGAGTACCACCATTTTGAATCGCCTTTGTGCTCACCAAGAACTGATTTTGGAAGGAAAGCATGAAGGAGACGTGGTCCCAAGTCACGGGCTGGGTTCAAGGCAGGTCCTGTAGGTCCACCAAGTGATGTTACCAAGGCCATAACAAGGAATCCAAGTGCCAAGTGAGCTACTGAAAGTCCTGAAGCAGTATGTGGTGCTACTTGGGCTTTGATTGCTAAATCAGAAAAGTCAACATTTTGACCTGCTTGACTAGCCATTTGTTTCATGTATTGAAGCACTTCAGAACCAAAGAAGTTTTTAGTCATTCCAAGGGCTGCAAAGAAAAGAACAAATGATCCAACAAACTCATTTACAAAACCATTAACAGTTGCTGCAAAATGTGATTCTTTTGTACCATTATCCAAACTTGAAATTGTTGAGAAAGTACCCAAAATGTTGTTTGGATTTTCAGTTTTCAAGTAGTATGGGCGGTGTGTTGCCACAACCAAGGCTTGACCAAAGATAGCACCCAAAACTTGTGCGATGATATAAGGCGCAACTTGAGCCCAAGGGAAAAGACCGCTGATTGCAAGTCCAAGAGTGAAGGCTGGGTTGATGTGGTTACCAGATACGTTACCAAACATCAAGGCTGGGATCATAACCCCCATACCATAACCAACAGCGATAACGATCCAGCCACTTTGGTGACCTTTCGTACCTTTAAGTTCAACGTTGGCAACTGCACCATTTCCAAGAATGATCAAAATAGCAGTTCCCAAAAATTCAGTGGCATATTTAATTGCCCATGTGAAATCCATTTGATAGATTCTCCTTAAAATTTTTTAGACAATCCTTATTCTATCAATTTTTATATCTTTTAGCAACAGGTTTTCTAAAAGAATACACGAGAAAGCGATTTCATTTATTATAAAAAACAAAAGGATTAAGGGAATCCATTTCCTTAATCCGAG
>NZ_DXLC01000114.1:0-344 GCF_019414905.1 Streptococcus sp.
GTCCGCCACGGTCGTACCGTCTGGAACCAAGAAGGACGCTTTCAAGGTGCTAGTGGTGATTCTCCCCTTCTTCCTGAATCCATTGAAACCCTAAAACAACTTGGCCAATATCTCAAGGAAATTCCTTTTGATCAGATTTATTCAAGTGATTTACCTCGAGCGGTCAGATCGGCTGAAATTATCCAAAGTCAACTCCAGACACCCTGTCCTTTAGAAAGCGTCTCTAATCTCCGTGAATGGCAACTGGGTAAATTAGAAGGTTTGAGAATCGCAACCTTGGAATCTATTTACCCGCAACAAATCAAAGCTTTTCGATCTAATCTTGCTCAATTTGACACTCAAAT
>NZ_DXLC01000114.1:354-4489 GCF_019414905.1 Streptococcus sp.
CTTCTAGGATATAAAGAGCCACTTCTTCGTAAAAATGGCGGTCTAGCAAATGCCAGCCTGACCATTCTAGAAACCCATGATTTTGAAACATTTACTCTCGATACTTGGAATGATACTTCCTATCAATAACAGAACTTGATTTTATCGTCAAGTTCTTTTTAGTTTTGAAAGATTATCCGTGAATTTCTTGGCTATTTATGATAAAATGGGAGTATCGCAAAAAATGACTCATCGTATTCAATTTTGAGTAAAACTAGGAGGATCCCATGTCAACAGAACATATGGAAGAACTAAATGACCAGCAGATCGTTCGCCGTGAAAAAATGGCTGCGCTCCGTGAACAAGGAATCGATCCCTTTGGAAAACGCTTTGAACGTACTGCAAATTCACAAGAATTAAAAGATAAATTTGCTGACCTCGATAAAGAACAATTACACGATAAAAACGAAACAGCTACTATCGCAGGACGCTTGGTAACCAAACGTGGTAAAGGTAAAGTTGGATTTGCCCACCTTCAAGACCGCGAAGGTCAAATCCAGATCTACGTTCGTAAGGATGCTGTCGGTGAAGAAAACTATGAAATCTTCAAAAAAGCAGACCTTGGTGACTTCCTTGGTGTCGAAGGCGAAGTGATGCGTACAGATATGGGAGAACTCTCTATCAAGGCTACTCACATCACACACTTGTCTAAGGCACTTCGTCCACTTCCAGAGAAATTCCACGGTTTGACTGACGTTGAAACAATTTACCGTAAACGTTACCTTGACTTGATTTCTAACCGTGAAAGCTTTGAACGCTTTGTCACTCGTTCAAAAATCATTTCTGAAATCCGTCGTTACCTTGACCAAAAAGGCTTCCTTGAAGTAGAAACACCTGTTCTTCACAACGAGGCTGGTGGTGCTGCTGCCCGTCCATTTATCACTCACCACAATGCCCAAAACATTGATATGGTGCTTCGTATTGCGACTGAGCTTCACTTGAAACGCCTAATCGTAGGTGGTATGGAACGTGTCTATGAAATTGGCCGTATCTTCCGTAACGAAGGAATGGATGCTACTCACAACCCTGAGTTCACTTCTATCGAAGTTTACCAAGCTTATGCTGACTTCCAAGACATCATGGACTTGACTGAAGGCATTATCCAACATGCTGCTAAAGCTGTCAAAGGCGATGGTCCAGTCAACTATCAAGGTACTGAAATCAAGATTAACGAACCATTTAAACGTGTTCACATGGTGGATGCTATTAAAGACATTACTGGTGTCGATTTCTGGCAAGATATGACTTTCGAGGAAGCCAAAGCTATTGCTGCTGAGAAGAAAGTTCCAGTTGAGAAACACTACACTGAGGTTGGTCACATTATCAATGCCTTCTTTGAAGAGTTTGTTGAAGAAACCTTGATCCAACCAACCTTTGTCTATGGACATCCAGTAGCTGTATCTCCACTAGCTAAGAAAAATCCTGAAGACGAACGCTTTACTGACCGTTTCGAGCTCTTCATCATGACTAAGGAGTACGGTAATGCCTTTACTGAGCTCAACGATCCAATCGACCAGCTTAGTCGTTTTGAAGCCCAAGCTAAAGCCAAAGAACTTGGTGACGATGAAGCGACAGGAATCGACTATGACTACATTGAAGCCCTTGAATACGGTATGCCACCGACAGGTGGTTTGGGAATCGGTATCGACCGTCTCTGCATGCTCCTCACTGATACAACTACTATCCGTGACGTATTGCTCTTCCCAACAATGAAATAAGCACTTATCCTCTGGTACTTGCCAGAGGATTTTTTGATGCAAAAAGAGACTGAGTAAAAACTCAATCTCTACTTTTCACTTCTTTGGTTGCTACATCGTCACCGAACCATTTCTGGCTGATTTCTTGGAACTTCCCTTCTTGGTAAAGTTGAACAAAAGCTTGGTTTAAAGCTTGTAGTAATCTTTTATCAGCTGGTCTAACTCCGACTGCAAAAGATTCACTCTCAAATCCAGCTGAAAAGACATTATAGTCATTTAATATCCCCTCAGACTGAAGATAGTAATTAGCATACACTCGGTCAATCAACAAGGCATCAATTCGATCATTTTTCAAATCAATCAAGGCCTCATTAAAACTCTGGTACTGATTGGCCTTCTGGTCTTTGACACGATTTTTCAATAAATCTGGCTGGGCCTCAAAGTCTAGATAACCAGAGGATCCGGCTTGGGCCCCCAAGGTCTTATCCTTCATATCCTCTACTGAATGGATCTGCTGGCTTTTTTTCGTTACCAGAACTTGCTGATTTTCCATATAAGGAATGCTAAAGGCAACTTTCTCTCGGCGTTCATCAGTGGCAGAATAGCCATTCCAGATGGCATCTATGGTTCCATTTTGCAGTTCCGTCTCCTTCATATCCCAGTCGATTGGCTGAAATTGCACCTTAAAACCTAATTTTTCAGAGACAGCTTGTGCTAAGTCGATATCAAAGCCCGTATATTGGCCATTCTTTTCTTCAAATCCCATCGGTACAAAGGTATTGTCAAAACCAATGGTTATACTGCCTTGCTCTTGATACTTATCCCAGTTATCCTGCTTTGGATCGCTAGCCTTCTGAGTACAAGCCGTTAAAAAGAGAGTCAGGAACGAAACCAATACCAAAGCAATTTTCTTATTAGTCATCGGCACCTCCTACTTGGGCTCAACCTTGAGAATCTGATCTGCGATATTTTCAGCGAATTGTAAATCGTGGGTAACCACAATCTGCGTCATCCCAAGTTTCCTATTTTGCAAGATCAGTTTTTCCACTTCCAAGCGTAATTCTGGATCTAGGGCCGAAGTTGGTTCATCGTAGCCAATGATTTCTGGGTCAATCATCATAGCACGCGCCAAAGCTACCCGCTGCTTTTGCCCACCAGATAGTGAGAAAGGATAGGCATCTGCGTGCCCTGCTAGTCCTAACTGTTCCAAGAGATCACGCGCCTTCTGCTCAGCCTCATCCTGCTTCATTCCCTTGGTTTTCACAGGAGATAAGGTCAAATTGTCTAGAACTGATAAATGAGGGAAAAGTTGAAAATCTTGGAATACAAATCCCAGTAAATTCCGCTTCTCTAATTCATCCAGTCCTAAAGTTTCTCCATTATAAAAGATTTGCCCTGAATCAATGGTTTCAAGACCCGCAAGCATACGTAAGAGAGTTGTCTTACCTCCACCAGAAGGCCCAACGATAGCCAAGATTTGCTTTTCAGGAATGCTTAGACTGAAATTGGACAAAATTTGCTTTTCACCAAAACCCTTATTGATATTTCGTAATTCTAACATGGTAGCCTCCTATCTATAGTAACTGTACTTCTTCTCAACTTTTTTGGCAAGAATAGTCACAATACCAATCAAAATCAAGTAAATGGCTCCTGCCAAGAACATAGGAACCAGACTAGCATCACGGTTGGCAGCT
Source organism: Streptococcus sp. (assembly GCF_019414905.1). Taxonomy (GTDB): domain Bacteria; phylum Bacillota; class Bacilli; order Lactobacillales; family Streptococcaceae; genus Streptococcus. The sequence goes on from NZ_DXLC01000114.1 coordinate 3,785, forward strand.
GTTCGACTAGCCAAGATAAGATCTGAAATTCCTAGAGCATAGACCAGAGAAGTATCCTTGACCAAACTCATAACCTCATTAAAGACACTAGGAAGAACGATCTTGGTCACTTGGGGCAAAATAATATAGCGCACTGTGGCAAAATGACTGAACTTCAAGACCTTAGCAGCCTCATATTGACCTTTAGGAATGGTATCAATCCCTCCACGGAAAATTTCAGCAAAGTAAGCCGCATAATTCAAAACAAAGGCAATGATAGCCGCAGGAAGGCGATCTAAACGGATCCCAATACTTGGTAGCACATAATAGATAAAAATCAATTGCAAAAGCAAGGGTGTGCCCCGCATGATCCAGATATAAATGTTAATCAGATAATGGAGGGGCTTCCAATGGACTTGCAAGGCAAAGGCAATCAAAACGCCCAAGGGAATAGAAAAAATCAAGACCAGTGCAAAAACCTGTAAAGTCATGCTTGCACCGCTCAATAAACTCGGTAATATCTCAAACAAATAAGACATACTAGCACCTCCTAAAAATAATTGTTCCTATTATAGCATAAATAAACTAAATAACCAATCATTTTTGTAAAAAAATTCTTTTTTTAACAGAAAAAGTGTAGTTTTTTGAATCTAGAATAGAATAACATAACTTCTAGAGCCTTGTTAGACATTTGATTTGAATTCCCTAATCTATTTGTCCATATTC
>NZ_DXLC01000115.1:0-2094 GCF_019414905.1 Streptococcus sp.
TTTAAAGAGTTTCAAATATTTCTGTGTCTTCGTCACCTCACGGGATGACATTAAAAACCTTTGCTTGTGATAGTATAGCAGAAATTACGAACTTTGTAAATATTTTTTACTAAAAAATTTAAAGTGGGCGTTTATTGGGCATACCAGCCTTACGTGGATATTTATTTGGTGTTTCTTTTTTCTTTTCTACCACTGTGATGTAGCGCGGATCTCCATTAGGTAGAGCGTAGCTGAGATTGTCTTCGACCTTACTAAAAAGGAGGTTGAGGGCATTCTTAGCTTCTAATAATTCCTCAGGCGCATTGCTAGCCTTGAGTGCTAATAGTTTTCCGCCAACTTTAAGGTAGGGGATAGTCAATTCAGACAAGACCTGCATACGGGCAACCGCACGAGCTGTTACAAAATCATATTGAGCACGGAAATTCTTGTCTTGGGCAAAATCTTCTGCACGTCCATGGTAGAAATGAACACCGTCCAAATCCAGTTCTTGAGACAAAAGTTGGAGGAAGTTGATGCGCTTATTGAGCGAATCAATGATAGTCACATCAAGCTGAGGATAGAGAATTTTCATCGGCAGACTAGGAAATCCTGCCCCAGCTCCAATATCAAGAAGTTTGATAGTTTCATTGGGAATCAAACCTTGAAGAATGGGTGCAATCGAATCGTAAAAATGTTTGAGATAAACTTCTTCTTTATCTGTAATAGCGGTCAGGTTAATTTTTTCATTCCATTCGACCAAGAGTTCAAAATACCGTTCAAATTGGTTCTTTTGCTGGTCCGAAAGTGGAAGATTTTGCTCAGCTAGTAGGCTGTAAAATGTTTCTGGTTTCATAGTAGTTTCCTTCTCTAGTATCATCTTATTTTACCACAATCATTAAAAATTTGATATACTGGTACTAATCTAAAAGTAGAAAGGACTTATATAATGACTTGGATTATTCTTGGAGTTTTAGCTCTTGTTGTTATTTTTGTGATCGTTAGCTATAACGGTTTGGTTAAAAATCGTATGCAAACAAAGGAGGCTTGGAGTCAGATTGATGTTCAGTTGAAACGTCGAAATGATCTCTTGCCAAACTTGATTGAGACTGTAAAAGGTTATGCCAAATATGAAGGTTCTACCCTTGAAAAGGTGGCAGAACTGCGTAACCAAGTGGCAGCAGCGACTTCACCAGCAGAAGCTATGAAAGCTAGTGATGCCCTCACTCGTCAGGTTTCAGGTATTTTTGCAGTTGCAGAAAGCTATCCAGATTTGAAAGCTAGTGCCAACTTTGTTAAATTGCAAGAGGAGTTGACAAACACAGAAAATAAAATTTCTTACTCCCGTCAACTCTACAACAGTGTTGTCAGCAACTACAATGTAAAATTAGAAACTTTCCCAAGCAATATTATCGCTGGAATGTTTGGCTTTAAAGCAGCAGATTTCCTTCAAACACCAGAAGAGGAAAAGGCAGTTCCTAAAGTTGATTTTAGCGGTTTAGGTGACTAAGATGTTGTTTGATCAAATTGCAAGCAATAAACGAAAAACGTGGATTTTGTTGCTGGTATTTTTCCTACTCTTAGCTCTTGTTGGCTATGCGGTTGGTTACCTCTTTATGCGATCTGGGCTTGGTGGTTTGGTTATCGCACTGATTATCGGCTTTATCTATGCTTTGTCCATGATTTTTCAATCAACAGAGATTGTCATGTCCATGAATGGAGCGCGTGAGGTTGATGAGCAAACGGCACCAGACCTTTACCATGTAGTGGAAGATATGGCTATGATGGGTCAGATTCCCATGCCACGAGTTTTCATCATTGATGATCCAGCCTTAAATGCTTTTGCGACAGGTTCTAATCCTCAAAATGCGGCGGTTGCTGCGACGTCAGGTCTCCTAGCTATCATGAATCGCGAGGAGCTAGAAGCTGTTATGGGACATGAGGTTAGTCATATTCGTAATTACGATATCCGTATTTCGACTATTGCTGTCGCTCTCGCTAGTGCTATCACCATGCTTTCTAGTATGGCAGGTCGTATGATGTGGTGGGGTGGCGCAGGTCGTAGACGAAGTGACGATGATCGAGATGGAAATGGCTTAGAAATCATTATGCTAGTGG
>NZ_DXLC01000116.1:0-1840 GCF_019414905.1 Streptococcus sp.
GAGTACTTGGTTTGGGACCAAGGTGTCGCAGGTTCGAATCCTGTCTTCCCGATTCATTTCAGAGATACGTGAGTGTATCTTTTTTCTTTTTTTAACTAGATATTATATACATTAAGAGAGAATCAGTTTGATTTTCTCTTTTTTGTTTCTTACTCTGTTTAATAGATACGGTAGTTAATTATACACATTGAAATTTAATAGATTTTATAACTCTTATTAATTCTTATTAATTCTTAATAAAGCAATAGAAGTGTTTTTGTTGAACCTATAATATATGTTTCAATGTTATAAAAATTGCTTCTATTACGAGTTTAGATAAGTATTAGTTTACATTATAGTGTGAATAGGGTTTGATATTTCTTTTGAGGAAGATGCCTTAGATTTTTCTACTTGTGTTTTATTGTATAGTGTATCTTGCTTGTTTTGAACAGAATCTTTTATGACATTTGTCATATCTCCTCATGACAGAAGCTTCTAGTGATTCTACCTTCAAAGAATTATACTAGATGTATCAAGTGGAGGAAGAAAAAATGAAACATAAAGTAATTGTCGCAATGAGTTTAGTAGCAGCAGGAGTCATGACTTATCTCATGTTCTCAGGATTGGATGAAGATTTCTATCATTTTCCTTGGGAGCTATTTGCAGGATTTGGAATGATGTCCTGGCTTATCCGAGAAGGTTTGAAATTAGTCTCAGATGTGAAAAAGGAGTTTGAAAAATGAAAAAAGCGTTTCTCTATCTTTTTATTGGACTATCACTAGTGGTATGGTTGGTAGAAATGTTTACAGGAAGGTTTGATCAAACCTTCCTTCACCAATTCATCCGTGGTGCCTGGGGACTAGGATTTATGATTTTTATCGCCTTTCCTATGGGAAAGGAGTGGCTGAAAGGAGAATATCATGAACATGATTAAGGTAGAAAGCCTAAATAAAAACATCAAGGGCAAGGCTATTTTGAAGGATATTTCCTTTGAGGTAGCTGAAGGTGAATGCGTCGCCTTGATTGGGCCAAATGGTGCTGGGAAGACCACACTCTTGGACTGTCTGCTTGGAGATAAACTGGTCACAAGCGGTCAAGTATCTATTCAAGGTTTACCAGTGACGAGTTCTAAGTTAGACTATACTAGAGCTTACCTCCCTCAAGAAAATGTGATCGTACAGAAATTAAAGGTTAAAGAATTAATTGCTTTCTTTCAAAGTATTTATCCAAACCATTTGAGCAGACAAGAAATTGATCAACTATTGCAGTTTGAACAGCAACAGAAAGAGCAATTTGCAGAAAAATTGTCAGGCGGGCAAAAGCGTCTCTTCTCTTTTGTCTTGACCTTGATTGGGCGACCAAAGCTTGTCTTTTTAGATGAACCAACTGCTGCCATGGATACCTCTACCCGTCAACGTTTTTGGGAAATTGTTCGGGACCTAAAAGCGCAAGGAGTCACCATTCTCTATTCGTCTCATTATATTGAAGAGGTAGAGCATACGGCTGACCGGATTTTGGTTTTAAATAAGGGAGAGTTGATTCGTGATACGACGCCTCTAGCTATGCGTAGTGAGGGAATTGAAAAGCATTTTATCCTTCCTCTGGCATACAAGGAAGTCATTGAGCAGTCTAACTTGGTTGAAAACTGGTCACAAAAACAAGATGCTTTGCAAGTAGTTACACGTGAAGCGGATGCTTTTTGGCAACTATTAGTGCAAGCAGGATGTAGGATTCAAGAAATTGAAGTCAATAATCGTAGCTTGTTGGATACAATCTTTGAAGAAACACAAAAGGGAGATGACTAAGATGAAACGATGGATCGCACTAAACAAGATAGAATTTCTATTGACCAAACGACAAT
>NZ_DXLC01000117.1:0-8602 GCF_019414905.1 Streptococcus sp.
ATAATGCTCTTTCGCTTTCCCATTAGGTTGATATTCATAATAAGTCCCCTTCTGCAAAAACCATTCATCCTTATTTCTACTTGAAGAATCCGTATTCGAGTTTCTAATGATGTAATTATAGAAAATATGTTTTATTCTAAGAAGAAATTCACTAAATTCAATAACCCAAGTTTTATCTTTATTTTTTATATCAAATAGTGCTAAGAGTTTCTTATCATCTAGTTGAATCTCATCAGTTTTCTTACCTTCCTCAATTGCCAAAACATGGAGTAAGAATGTTGGAAAATCAATGACTGTAGTATAATCGCCAAAATCTTTTTCTACTTCTATATTTTTTTCATTTATCTTTTTTCCTAATATATCTGATAACTTTCTTCTTTCATTTTGATGAAAATCAATATCATTATAAATATTATGAAATGAGTAATTTGTAAAATGCCATCCAAAAATACGTTCACGTTCTTGAAAGTCATCTGCTCTCTTCCGCCGCATCTTAAACTGACTTGCTACCGGCTTATCAAACTCTGCACAGGCATCCCAAATTCTCGCAAACTTTTGCGCCATTTCTTGATCTGTACCGAACTTAGCCATCATTTGCGCCTTAAGAATCTCATGAGCTTCTAGTTGTTCACCTCGAGAGTTGAAACGTTCGAAATAAAGATTCAAATCTAAATCTTCAGGAAGTATACTCCGAAAAATGATAACCTTCTCAAAAAGATAATCAACGAAAGACTGAAGATCAAGACGGCGCTCCTCTAGCACTTTTTTCAATGCGTCTTTAGCATGTCCGTAACCTCTAGTCAGCTCATTTTCATCGTCCTCTGAAATTTTTTGCTTGGTAAATAGCTTTTGAATATTCTCATTCGATTTCTTCCTAGCTGGAAAGGTAAGATTGACAGCTTTCAATCTATCAAAACCAAACTCATGCTTCAAAGCTAAGGCAATCAAATTAAGGGCTGTTGTCCGTTGTTGCCCATCTATGATTTTGAAAATGTCATTCTCTTTATTAACGACCAATGTTCCAATATAATAATTGTCTCTATTTTCTTGAAAAGCATCTGCTACGTCGTTCAATAACTGCTCAATTTCATCATAAGTCCAAGCAAAATTTCTCTGATAAAGAGGAATAGCATAGGTATCTTCATTTAACAAACGATTAACTGATAAGCTTATATGTGTTTCTACCATTTATCTTTTTCCTCTTCTATAATCCTATCCACAGTATAATTTTCAAATAACTCTCTATCTATCTTGATCATAAAATCATTCGGAGTGACAGCATGGGATAAAAGTTGAAATAGCTTTTGAACCTCTTTTTGTCTAAACCTTCCACCAGCAGCATAGTTCCCAACCGTCGCATCATATATGGCTTTAGATTTAACTCGAGGGTAGTAAGACCAAATAAACAAGGTCTCTACTATCTCCTTTGATAGCTCATCTTTTCCAAATCTATCTGCGAAAAGCAAGCAAATATTTAGAAATAGATTGTGACACTTGAGGTAGCGCCCCTTTGAGCTATTGTAAATGTTTAACATACCTTCTGGGTAAGCTAAATTTTGTTCTTCCTTCTCTGACTCATTAGAGACCCCTAACTGTTTATTTAAAAAATTTTTATGAACTCTAATAGTTTCATGAGCAGATTCAATATACTCAAAAAATTTACTTCCATCAATGATTGGCATAGTAATTGACATAGGGAGATTTTCAATATGACGATACAATTCTAGATATGGAAAGTTCTGATTCAAATCAACGCCTTTAAAATCGTCAATAAAATCCTCTGTAAAGCGGAGATAAGATCCATAACGCTTGTTTGTTAATCCTGTCTCTCCTCGCGACCAACGTCTCATACGAAAAAGATGTTTATCAAACAACTCTTTGAGACTTAACTCTTTATCCTCTACAAATTGCTCCCACTTTTCCACAATTCTTTCGTCTTCGGAATCTTGCTTGCGAAGATGATAAGCTTTGAGCAAATCATGAGGTTCTAAAGATTTTCCACGATTATTCTGAGAATCAAATAACTGAAAGGCTTCTGATAATCGTTCTTGGGGCATAGTAATCACAGAGACAGCACAATTCTCTAATAAAAAGTTGCAAATATCTTTTGCCTCATTTTCGCCAACTAATTGAGTTAAATTTTTCCACTCATTATAATTTTCACTCGCATGATAGCAAGATATCTCTCCAAATTCTTCAGCACTCAACAGTTGATTCGCACCCTTATAATTCTCTAAATCATCTAACGAATGAAGAAACAAAGAAATTGAAATTAGCCGTTGCTGTCCATCGACAATATCTAAGTGTCCATCATTTTCATGCAGGATAACGGATCCAATCTGATATTCCTTTTTCCCCATAGCATCTCGTAAATCATAAAAAAGATTACGGATATGTTTTCTGTTCCATTTATAAGGTCTTTGATAAGAAGGAATTCGCAAGTCCCCTTCTTCCAATAGTTCTCCAACCTTTTTAGAAGTAAATTGAATACTCATTTTATCCTCATTTATATTTATCTATCATTTCTTGAACTGTTCGCTTCATATCCTCTACTAAAATCCGAGGAGACAAAACAGTAACTGCTTCCCCTTGTCCCAGCAACCAGCGTTTAAGACCCGGTGTATGCTGACTTTCAAACTGAAAATGAGTCCAGTCACCATTTTTCCCAACTATTTTTGCATTTGGAAATTGATCCATCACAATAGTCGGATCATTCAAATACTCGATCTCAATACTGATTTTCTTCCCGATAAAAGCATCCACTCTCTCGTTACGAATGTCACCATCTCTAAATTTATCTCGATAAGAAATAGAGGGTTTCTCTATACCACTAAGAGACCATGACTCGATACGGTCTACTCTTAAAGTAATATAAGTAGCATGTTTCAACTGGTAAACAACCAGATAGAAATAATGACTATCATAGTAAAGAGAGACTGGTAAAACAGTCTGCCTCTTAGAAGATTCAGAATAAGGTTTTTGATAGATAATGTCTAGAACCTGTTCATGCAAAATAGCTTCTGATAAATTCCAAATTTTCTCTATTCTATTTTGCTGATCCGCTAAGGGAGCATAATTGAGCTTTTCACTACCAATAATCTTCTCGATTTCTTTCTGGTCATCACGAGGAACTAAAACCAGTAAATTTTTTAGTAAGCTATCAATTTCTGGCCGATTCAATGCTCGATTTTCCAATAAAATCTTTGAAATAACGAGTATATCCTTTTTATTAAAAACTGACTTACTTGCTAAACAATACTTATTCGTCTTACGGTTATAAAGCAAATCTCCACTATAACTGGTGTTACTAGATAAAATATCACGGAGTAGCGAAAAATCTCTCTGTATCGTCTTTTTACTAACCTCAAATTCCTGAACCAGTTGCTTTTTTCCTAATGGAATCCCAAACTGTAAGCGTAAAAAGATCGTTAGTAATCTCTCTTGATCATTCATCTAAAGTCCTTTTTATTCATCTTCAAGCGATGTTAGACACGCTATCATTCCCCACTTAAAACGCACAATCAAACGAGATTGAACATTTTTCAACTGATCTGGTTCAGAATTACCAGATAAAACAATTTGCGTTTTCCTACCAAAGAAAGAATTAAAGAGGTTAAAAATTTTTTCTTGAATCATATCATCTTTTTCTCCCAATACCTGAATATCATCTACTAGTAGAAGATCCAACTCCTCACCTCTAATTTTTTGTATTTCTAGCTCATTTTCTAATAAGTTTTCGGCAGAAATATATTTTATTCGCTTTTCTGGATTTTTCTCAAGAACCTTATTACCAATAGCTTGTAGCAGATGTGTTTTTCCTGAACCCGATTCCCCATAAATATAAAATGGATTGTATTTTAAGCCTAAGTTCTTTACTACTTCTAAGGCTTCTTTCTTTGCTAAAGCATTGCCATCTTTTTCTAGAAAATTTTCAAGTTGATATTTGTTATTTAAGCCTGTATTGTTCATCATTTAAACCTCTTTTTCTTTTGTACTATAAGTATAACAAAACAGATGGACAATATTTGTCCGTCTGTTAATTTTTTTCTTAAAACAACTCATCAAACAAACTGAGCTGGTTATCCTCTGGCATATTGCCGAGAATCCCCATTTCATCCATCTTTTCAACCAAGGTTGATGAGAGCCCACCACGCTTGCGCAATTCTGTTTTAGAGAGGAATTCTCCCTCTTCACGCGCTCGCACTAACTGCTTGGCAACGTTCTCTCCCAGACCATCCATTGCTACAAATGGCGGAATGAGGGTATCCCCATCGATGAGGAACTCTGTCGCCTGACTACGGTAGAGATCGAGTTTCCCAAACTTGAAACCACGCTCCCACATCTCATTGACAATCTCAAGAGTTGTATAGAGATCGATTTCCACATTAGAGGCCTCATTGTTCTTCCGTTTTTCAGAGATTTCTTCCATTCTGCGCTTGATGGCATCCAAGCCCGCCCCCATAGTCTTGATATCAAAGGCCTTGGCGCGGATAGAGAAGTAAGCACAGTAATAATAAATCGGATGGTGAACCTTGAAGTAGGCTACACGTAAGGCCATCATAACATAGGCTGCCGCATGGGCTTTCGGGAACATGTACTTAATTTTCCCACAGGACTCGATATACCACTCTGGCACCTTATTGGCCTTCATGGCTTCAATATAGCCATTTCGCTCCTCTTCGGAAATCTTTAGCCACAAGCCCTTACGTACTCGTTCCATGATGGTAAAGGCCATCTTAGGTTCGAGACCAGCATGCATGAGGTAAACCATGATGTCGTCCCGACAACCGATAACAGTCGATAGGTCTGCTATTCCTTGCTTAATCAGATCTTGAGCATTACCCAACCAAACATCGGTACCGTGGGATAGACCTGAAAGCTGAAGCAACTCCGCAAAAGTCGTCGGATGGGTTTCATCGACCATTCCACGTACGAAATTTGTTCCAAACTCTGGAATCCCCAGCATGCCCGTAGGCGTTCCGATTTGCTCAGGTGTCACCCCTAACACATCAGTCCCAGAAAAGAGAGCCATCACGCCTTCGTCATCCATAGGAATTTCATTAGGGTCAATACCAGACAAGTCCTGAAGTTTCCGAATCATTGTTGGATCATCGTGTCCCAGTACATCAAGCTTGAGGACATTCTCATCGATATCATGGAAGTTAAAGTGAGTTGTCTGCCATTCAGCCGTCACGTCATCCGCTGGATACTGGACAGGTGTGAAATCATAGACATCCATGTAGTTCGGAATAACAACGATTCCCCCCGGGTGTTGTCCTGTTGTCCGCTTAACACCAGCCGCACCTTGAGCGAGGCGTTCTACCTCTGCATCACGATAAAACTTCCCATAGTCTCGCTCATAGCCCTTGACAAAACCATAAGCGGTCTTGGCAGCCACCGTACCAACCGTTCCTGCACGGAAGGCATATTCCTCACCAAAGATATCACGCACATCCAAATGGGCACTAGGTTGGTCTTCTCCCGAAAAGTTCAAGTCAATATCGGGAACCTTGTCCCCATCAAAACCAAGGAAGGTCTCGAAAGGAATATCTTGCCCATTTTTACTGAGTTTGTGACCACATTTAGGACAGTCCTTATTGGGCATATCAAATCCAGAACCGTAAGAACCATCTGTGATAAACTCACTATACTGACACTGACCACAGACATAGTGAGGAGAGAGAGGATTGACCTCTGTAATCCCAATCATGGTCGCAACGAAACTGGAGCCAACAGACCCACGAGAACCCACCAAGTAACCCCGCTCATTGGAACGTTGCACTAGCATCTGAGAAGCCAGATAAATCACGGCAAATCCATTCCCCAGAATAGACGTTAATTCTTTTTCAATCCGCAAATCAACAATATCTGGTAGCGGATTTCCATAAATTTCAAAAGCTTTCTTATAGGTCAACTCAGCGACCGTTTCTTCAGCCTTGTCAATAAAAGGTGTATAGAGATCACCCTTAACAACCTCAACGGGTTCAAAGATTTCTGCCAAGGCATTGGTGTTTTCAATAACCAATTTACGAGCCAGTTCCTCTCCCAAGAAGGCAAATTCATCCAACATCTCATTAGTCGTTCTAAAATGAGCCTTTGGAAGTGGTGCTGGTTGAGCATGTTCCCCATGACCGATGGTTCGGTTAATTATAGCCCCCTGGCCCAAACTACGGACGATAATTTCACGGTAAATCTCTTCTTCCGGTTCGATATAGTGAACATTGCCGGTAGCCAGAACAGGTTTGCCAAGGCGGTCCCCCACTTCTATCAAACTCTTAATAATAGTCTGGAGTTCCTCCATATCCTTGACTTGCTCCTTGGCAATCAATGGCGCATAAATAGCTGGTGGCATGACCTCGATAAAGTCATAATACTTGGCCACCTCAACCGCCGCATCCACACCTTGGGAAACGACCGCATCAAAAACTTCACCCTCAGAGCAAGCTGATCCTAAAATCAAACCCTCCCGATGGGCATCTAAAACCGTTCTCGGAATCCGTGGCACCCCTTCAAAATACTTGGTATTAGACAAGGAAACCAGTTTAAAGATATTCTTCAGCCCCACTTGATTCTTAACATAAATCGTCGCATGTTTGATCCGAGCTTTTTTATAAGAATCTGGACTAATCAAATCAATGTTAAGTCTAGCTAGATCGGTCACACCATGTTTTTCTGCTACTTCTTTGATAAAAATAAAGAGCAGACGACCAGTAGCTTCCGCATCGTAGTTGGCCATGTGATGATGTTCTAGAGCCACACCAAAACGCTTGGTCAACGGTCCCAAACCATGACGTTTATACTCAGGATAGAGGTTTCTAGCAAACTCCAGCGTATCAATAACTGGCTGACTAATTTTAGGCAGACCGTAACGCTCATAGTTGGCATTCATAAAACCAACGTCAAAGGTCGCATTGTGGGCAACTAAGACTGTATCCTTGCAAAATTCTTGGAATTCCTGTAAAACTTGTTCTAGTGGTTTGGCATTTTTGACATGGTCATCTGTAATTCCAGTCAACTCAGTAGTAAAAGCTGACAAGGGATGCCCAGGGTTAATAAATTCATCGAATTCAGCAATGACATTCCCCTTGTACATCTTAGAAGCCGCAACCTGAATCAAGTCATTATAGATAGCTGAAAGCCCCGTCGTTTCCACGTCAAAGACCACGTAGGTCGCTTCCGACAAGTCCATCTCCACTTCGTTATAGACGATAGGGACACGGTCCTCCACGATATTGGCTTCCATTCCATAGATTAGCTGGATTCCCGCTTTCTTGGCCGCCTTATAGCCGTGTGGGAAGGACTGGACATTCCCATGGTCTGTGATGGCAACCGCCTTGTGTCCCCATTTAGCAGCTGTCGCAACGATTTCTTCAACCTCTGGCAGAGCATCCATGGTCGACATGTTAGTATGAGCGTGAAACTCAACCCGACGCTCACCTTCTGGCATCAAATCCTTGCGCTCATAGTGAACAACTTCCTGCACATCCTGCACATTCATCGTCAAATCGCGTGTGAAGTTATTCATCTCTACATTCCCACGCACTCGGAGCCAAGAATTCTTCTTAATTAGGTCAAACTTCTGAGCCTCTTCTTCGTTCTTAACCCACTTTTGCATAGAAAAACTTGAAGTATAGTCCGTCATTTTAAAATTGATTAAAACACGCCCTGTTCTGGTCACTTTTTGCTCTACATCAAAAACAAGCCCTTCAAAGACCAGACGATTTTCCTCAGTCGTCACTTCGATCATAGGAGTAATCTCTGCCTTATCCAGCTTGGGTTTAGCTGCAGCTTTTTTCGTTTGAAAATCAAAGGCTGGTTTCTCTTCCGCTGGAGGTGGTGCCATCTGTTCCAGTTGTTCCATAGCACGGAGAGCTTCCTCATTGGCCGCTTGAACAATCTGCTTATTTTCAGCATGAAATGCCTCTTCCTGCTCTTGGGTCAGGATATCATTCTTCTCAACTTGACAATTAAAAGTTGGAAAACCAAACTTTTCAAGTTGTTTAGCTAAATTAGGAAGATGATTCTTCTTAAAGTGTTCCTTATCAATCGCCTCGGAACCTTCAATAAAGAGTTGGTTCCCCTCCGCACGAACTTGCAAATTTTGATAAAGTGACTTAAAACCTTGACTAGCACATGGCCCTTCAGAAAAAGCCTCTCTATAATAGGCCTGTAAGAGCTGATTTGAAAATTCTTGAGACAGAGCCTTGATTTCGAAAACAGCTTTATTTCCTGTCTTAGAAAATTCTTCGCTCAAACCTTTCTTTAATTCTAAAAAGATTTCAATCGGTAAAATATTAGAAAATACGAAATGAAACTCCCATACCTTACTAATTTTATGAACCACAACTCGCTCAATATCAGCCTGTGCTAAAGCAGGAGCCTGTCTCATTTCAGAAGGCATCCCCAGTTGATTCATCAAAATTTCAAAACTATTTGACATTCATTTTCCTCACATTATTCTCCTACTATTTTACCATACTTAGAGGTGTTTTCTAAAGACAAAAGGAAGCCACTAAGTGACTTCCTTCTAGAGTGAGGACTGATTAGTCTTCACCTTTGTTTTTCTTAATGATTTCTTCTTGTACTGACTTAGGTACATCTT
>NZ_DXLC01000118.1:0-1070 GCF_019414905.1 Streptococcus sp.
ACTTAGGTGTTGACAGAAAATCTTGTCATATCGATTTGGTGCCTGAAAACTTTATCGAGTCACCACAAGGACGACTTTATCTGATTGACTGGGAATATTCATCAATGAACGATCCAATGTGGGATTTGGCTGCCCTCTTTTTAGAGTCTGAATTCACTCGTCAAGAGGAAGAAGCCTTCTTATCTCACTATGAGAGTGAGCAAACACCTGTCTCTCGTGAAAAGATTGCCATTTATAAAATTTTACAAGATGCTATTTGGAGTCTATGGACAGTCTACAAAGAAGAGCAAGGTGCAGATTTTGGTGACTATGGTGTGAGTCGTTACCAAAGAGCTGTTAAAGGTTTGTCATATTATGGAGGTTCTGATGAAAAATAAAAATGGAGTTTCTTTTGGTCTACTCTCAGGTATTTTCTGGGGTTTAGGTCTAACGATTAGTGCTTATATCTTTTCGATTTTTACAGATTTGTCGCCCTTTGTGGTGGCCGCTGCTCACGATTTCTTGAGTATCTTTATCTTACTAGCTTTTCTCTTGGTGAAAGAAGGAAAAGTTCGTCTCTCAATTTTCTTAAATATTCGCAATGTTAGTGTTATCATTGGAGCCTTATTAGCAGGCCCTATCGGTATGCAGGCCAATCTTTATGCGGTTAAGTATATCGGAAGTTCCTTAGCTTCATCTGTGTCGGCTATTTACCCTGCGATTTCAGTTTTATTGGCTTTCTTCTTTTTGAAGCACAAGATTTCGAAAAATACTGTGTTTGGGATTGTCTTGATTATTGGAGGGATAATTGCTCAGACCTATAAGGTTGAACAGGTTAATTCCTTCTACATTGGGATTCTCTGTGCTTTAGTTTGTGCTATTGCATGGGGAAGTGAGAGTGTTCTTAGCTCTTTTGCCATGGAAAGTGAACTGAGTGAAATCGAAGCCCTCTTAATCCGTCAAGTGACTTCATTCTTGTCCTATCTTGTGATTGTGCTCTTCTCTCATCAGTCATTTGCAGAAGTGGCCAATGGACAATTGTTAGGTCTTATGATTGTCTTTGCAGCCTTTGATATGATTTCTTATTTGGC
>NZ_DXLC01000119.1:0-2408 GCF_019414905.1 Streptococcus sp.
TGTTGATGTTGGGAATGATATGAGTTGGATTTTTCACACGCAGACCGTTTGAAGCATCCATTTCAGCTCCAGCAACATTAAAATAACGGAAAATAACATATTTCCAATCATAGCGATTGGCCATCCAGTAAATCATTCGTTCACCCATCAGTTTTGTTTCTGCATAAGGGTTGACAGGGTCGAGCAGGGTATCTTCAGTTGCAGGCTTGTCAATACAGTTATTACCATAGAGGGAAGCAGTCGAAGAGAACATGATTTTTTGAATACCAACTTCAGATAAGACTTTGAGAACTTGGTTCATACCAGCAACATTGGCAGTGAAGTATTTGCTTGGGTTTTCAATGCTTTCGCTCACAACAATTTCACCTGCACAATGAAGAACAGCATCAATCTGATTTTCTTCTAAATAAGCTTTTAGGGTACTAGAATCATAAACATCTAGTTGCTTAAAGCTAGCACGACTATCCACAGCTGCTCGATTTCCTGTAGAGAGATTATCTAGAACATGTACCTGATAGCCAGCATTTAAAAGAGCTTTAACGGTATGGGAGCCAATGTAGCCAGCCCCACCTGTGACAAGAATTGTTTTGGTCATGATTTTTTCCTTTTTCTAGTTTTGTACTATTTTAAAGAAATAAGAAGGCGAAGTCAACTATTTTCTGCAAATTTCATGAAAAACTGAACAAATATAGCATTGAATTGTTTTTTATTTGGGAATTAATAGTTTGGTTGGTCTTGGAATAGTTCTTAGATTTCACCTCACATGCAAGAAAATACAATCTTTTTCTAAGATACAGTAAGACTAAGATACTAATTTAGAAATCCACCTTCCCGCTATCCTTCTCCTATAAAAAGTGGTAAAATGGATGAAAGAAAGAAGGAACTGAAATGACAACATTATTTTCAAAAATCAAAGAAGTAACAGAACTTGCTGCAATCTCAGGTCATGAAGCGCCTGTCCGTGCTTATCTTCGTGAAAAGTTGACCCCGCACGTGGATGAAGTGGTGACAGATGGCTTGGGTGGTATTTTCGGAATTAAACATTCAGAAGCTGCAGATGCACCGCGCGTCTTGGTCGCTTCTCACATGGATGAAGTTGGTTTTATGGTCAGCGAGATTAAGCCAGATGGTACCTTCCGTGTCGTTGAGATTGGCGGTTGGAATCCTATGGTGGTTAGTAGCCAGCGCTTTAAACTCTTTACTCGTGATGGTCGTGAAATTCCTGTGATTTCGGGTTCTGTCCCTCCACATTTGACTCGCGGAAAGGGTGGACCAACTATGCCTGCTATTGCAGATATCGTCTTTGATGGCGGTTTTGCGGATAAGGCTGAGGCAGAAAGCTTTGGCATCCGTCCTGGTGACACCATTGTCCCAGATAGTTCTGCAATCTTAACAGCCAATGAAAAAAATATCATCTCAAAAGCTTGGGACAATCGCTATGGAGTTCTCATGGTGAGCGAGCTAGCTGAAGCCTTGTCATGTCAAAAACTTGGCAATGAACTCTATCTTGGCTCTAACGTCCAAGAAGAAGTTGGTCTTCGTGGTGCTCATACTTCCACAACTAAGTTTGACCCAGAAGTTTTCCTAGCAGTTGACTGCTCACCTGCTGGTGATGTTTATGGGGGTCAAGGCAAGATTGGAGATGGAACCTTGATTCGTTTCTACGACCCAGGTCACTTGCTTCTCCCAGGAATGAAGGACTTCCTTTTGACAACAGCTGAAGAAGCTGGTATCAAGTACCAATACTACTGTGGTAAAGGCGGAACAGACGCTGGCGCAGCTCATCTGAAAAATGGTGGTGTCCCATCTACAACAATCGGAGTCTGTGCTCGTTATATCCATTCTCACCAAACCCTCTACGCAATGGATGACTTCCTAGAAGCGCAAGCTTTCTTACAAGCTTTGGTGAAGAAATTGGATCGTTCAACAGTTGACTTCATTAAAAATTATTAAACCATAAGGGAGGTGGTAGGGATGGTAGAACCAAACCTAGAAAACCTTGTAAAAGATCTTTACAATCATGCTCGACATGATTTGAGTGAAGATTTAGTTGCTGCTCTCCTAGAGACTGCTAAAAAACTGCCTACTACAAATGAGCAATTGCTGGCAGTCCGTCTCTCAGGCCTGGTCAATCGTGAATTGCTCAAGAATCCTAGACATCAGGCACCTGAGTTGCTCAACTTGGCTCGCTTTATCAAAAGAGAAGAAGCCAAGTACAGAGGAACCGCAGCTTCTGCCCTTATGTATGGGGAACTCTTTAAAATGCTTTGATTCCATTGTGAATCAAAGCATTTTTCTATATGGTAGAAAAGCAATTCTTGATGAGGAGAAGAAAAAGCCATCCCATTCAGGAGAGCCTACTGAAAAAGTCATTAAATTGATGGCTTTTTTGTTATACTAGAGATGAG
>NZ_DXLC01000012.1:0-3548 GCF_019414905.1 Streptococcus sp.
CCCACAACCTGTTCAAGCTGGAGATATGGTTCGTGCGCTCAAAGAAGGTCTTATCAATCTTTATAAAGAAGATGGAACCAGCGTCACAGTGCGTGCTTAATAAACATGTAGGAGACGAAAGCTTTCTAGTTGCTTTCCCTTTAATCCTACTTACTAAAAGAACCTTAGGTTAAAGAAAATATATTAATTTCCATCCGAGATTTCATCTCGGATTTTTCATTATTTTTCAGAAAGACCTAGATAATAGACGGATTTATTACAAGTTTTTTCCAAAGTTTTCTATATAATAAGCTAAAAAATAGTAAAATTGTAAATAATTTTCATTAAACGCTTTCAACGTAAGTAAAAAGTTGACAAATCCAATTTTTAGGACTAAACTAAGTAAGTAAATTTTAATTAAAAGGAGAATTCGTCATGAATTTAACATTTTTCGGTCTATGTCTTGCCTGTATGGGTGTATCTCTTGGTGAAGGTATGTTGATGAACGGTTTGTTGAAATCAGTTGCTCGCCAACCAGATATCATCTCAGAACTACGTAGTTTGATGATCCTAGGGGTTGCCTTTATTGAAGGTACTTTCTTCGTTACTCTTGTCCTGTCATTTATCATCAAATAAAAGAAGTATAAATTGAAAAAGGGAGGATTTTAGATGGAAGAAAGTATTAATCCAACCATCAATATTGGTCCTGTTACCTTTAATTTAACCATAGTAGTTTTGACTTTGTTGACTGTAGCACTTATTTTTGGCTTTATTTATTGGGCAACTCGAAATATGACTTTGAGACCCACAGGAAAACAAAATGTATTAGAGTATTTATTTGATTTTGTTGTTGGATTTACAAAATCAAACCTTGGTCCAATGATAAAGGATTATTCTCTCTTTTATTTCTGTTTATTCCTATTTATGGCCATTGCAAATAATATTGGCTTAATGGCTAGAATTCAGACTACAGATGGTGTAAATCTTTGGACCTCACCAACAGCAAATTTGTCATTTGACTTGGTCTTGTCTTTTACAATTATCTTAATGACCCACGTAGAAGGAATTCGTCGTCGTGGAATCAAAAAGTATTTAAAAGCATTTGTAACACCAGGTTTTATGACACCAATGAATCTCTTGGAAGAAGTTACCAATCTCCTTTCACTTGCATTGCGGGTCTTTGGTAATATCTTTGCAGGGGAAGTGATGGCAAGTATGTTAGTCCTACTTTCTCATCAGGCCTTCTATTGGTATCCTATTGCTTTTGGAACAAATCTAATCTGGACTGCATTTTCTGTTTTTATTTCTTGTGTACAGGCATATGTATTTACATTGTTATCTTCAATGTACCTAGGAAATAAAATTAATGATGAAGAATAGAAAGGAGTAGTTTATGAATGTAACAGTAGGTGAATTACTTGGTGATTTTATACTAATCGCTGGTTCCTTTATTCTCTTGCTAGTCTTGGTTAAGAAATACGCTTGGTCAAATTTGGCTAGCATTTTCGAACAAAGAGCAGAAAAAATTGCAGCAGATATTGACGGAGCTGAACAAGCACGTCAAAAAGCAGAAGTATTGGCTCAAAAACGCGAAGATGAATTGGCTGGTAGTCGTAAAGAAGCTAAGACAATCATTGAGAATGCGAAAGAAACAGCTGAGAAAAGCAAAGCTAGTATTTTAGCAGATGCTAAGCTAGAAGCAGGACGCTTGAAAGAAAAAGCGAACCAAGAAATTGCTCAAAATAAAGCTGAAGCTTTACAAAGTGTTAAGGGTGAGGTAGTAGATTTGACAATCAGCTTGGCTGGTAAAATCATCTCACAAAACCTTGACGGTCATGCCCATAAAGAACTTATTGATCAGTATATCGATCAGTTAGGAGAAGCTTAATGGACAAGAAAACAGTAAAGGTAATTGAAAAATACAGCATGCCTTTTGTCCAATTGGTTTTAGAAAAAGGAGAAGAAGACCGTATCTTTTCAGACTTAGCTCAAATCAAGCAAGTTGCTGAAGAAACAGGCTTACCTTCTTTTTTAAAAAAAGTGGCAGTAGACGAGTCTGACAAGGAAAAAACGATTGCGTTCTTCCAAGATTCAGTGTCATCTTTATTGCAAAACTTTATCCAGGTTCTTATCTACAATCACAGAGCAAATCTTTTTTATGATATTCTTGTAGATTGCTTGAACCGACTTGAAAAAGAAACAAATCGATTTGAAGTGACGATTACTTCAGCTCATCCTTTAACTGATGAACAGAAGAGTCGCTTGTTCCCTTTGATTGAGAAAAAAATGTCTCTTAAAGTAAGGAGTGTAAAAGAACAAATCGATGAAAGTCTTATTGGTGGTTTTGTCATTTTTGCCAATCACAAGACAATTGATGTGAGTATTAAACAACAACTTAAAGTTGTTAAAGAAAATTTGAAATAGAAAGTGGTGTTCTTTTGGCAATTAACGCACAAGAAATCAGCGCTTTAATTAAGCAACAAATTGAAAATTTCAAACCCAATTTTGATGTGACTGAAACAGGTGTTGTAACCTATATCGGGGACGGTATCGCGCGTGCTCACGGCCTTGAAAATGCCATGAGTGGAGAGTTGTTGATTTTTGAAAACGGCTCTTATGGTATGGCTCAAAACTTGGAGTCAACAGACGTTGGTATTATCATCCTAGGTGACTTTACAGATATCCGTGAAGGCGATACAATCCGCCGTACAGGGAAAATCATGGAAGTCCCAGTAGGTGAAAGTCTGATTGGTCGTGTTGTGGATCCGCTTGGTCGTCCAGTTGACGGTCTTGGAGAAATCCACACTGATAAAACTCGTCCAGTAGAAGCGCAAGCTCCTGGTGTTATGCAACGTAAGTCTGTATCAGAACCATTGCAAACTGGTTTGAAAGCTATCGACGCCCTTGTACCGATTGGTCGTGGTCAACGTGAGTTGATTATCGGTGACCGTCAGACAGGGAAAACAACCATTGCGATTGATACAATCTTGAACCAAAAAGGTCAAGATATGATCTGTATCTACGTAGCGATTGGACAAAAAGAATCAACAGTTCGTACGCAAGTAGAAACACTACGTCAGTACGGTGCCTTGGATTACACAATCGTTGTGACAGCCTCTGCTTCACAACCATCTCCATTGCTCTTCCTAGCTCCTTATGCTGGGGTTGCTATGGCAGAAGAATTTATGTACCAAGGGAAACATGTTTTGATTGTTTATGATGATTTATCAAAACAAGCGGTAGCTTATCGTGAACTGTCACTCTTGCTTCGTCGTCCTCCAGGTCGTGAAGCCTTCCCAGGGGATGTTTTCTATCTTCACAGCCGTTTGCTTGAGCGCTCAGCTAAAGTTTCTGATGAACTTGGTGGTGGATCTATTACAGCCCTACCATTTATCGAGACACAAGCAGGAGATATCTCTGCCTATATCGCAACCAACGTGATTTCAATCACTGATGGACAAATCTTCCTTGGTGATGGTCTCTTCAATGCGGGTATTCGTCCAGCCATTGACGCGGGTTCATCTGTATCTCGTGTAGGTGGTTCTGCACCTGTCTCTTATACACATCTC
>NZ_DXLC01000120.1:0-5066 GCF_019414905.1 Streptococcus sp.
TCGTTTGGAATTGGTGATGCAGGTTGTCAGTGTGAGTTCCCCTGTGCTTTCTTTTCTGGTTTTACAATTCGCAAGTCTTCGCATTACCTTGGTATTAGATGCCCTTAGTTTTTTTCTCGCTTTTGGCTTGGTAGCCCTGCTTCCAAAGAAAGAAGAGAAGACTACGGGTGAGAAGAAACTCACATTCAAAGTTATTTTTTCTGATATCAAGGAGGGAGTTCACTATATTGTGAAGCAAAAGGAAATATTCTTTTTGTTAGTCATAGCTTCAAGTGTCAATTTTTTCTTCGCAGCCTTTAATTATCTCCTTCCTTTTTCAAATCAGCTCTATGGAGTTCAAGGTGCTTATGCCACTATTTTGACAATGGGGGCTATCGGTTCTATTGTTGGGGCGCTGTTAGCTAGTAAGATTAAAGCCAGTATGGAAATGCTTCTGTTTTTATTGGCTCTGACTGGACTTGGAGTGATGATAATGGGCTTCACTCTCCCATCCTATCTGACTTTTTCAGGAAATTTCGTTTGTGAATTGTTTATGACGATATTTAATATTCACTTTTTTACTCAAGTACAAACCAAGGTTGAAGGTGAATATCTGGGAAGGGTTCTCAGTTCGATTTATACCTTAGCTATACTATTTATGCCTATTGCAACAGGTTTAATGACCTGGCTTCCAAGTGTTCATCTTTATTCTTTCTTGATTATTGGACTTGGAGTTGTAGCCTTATCTTTCTTAGCTCTCGGATATGTTCGAACCCGTTTTGAAAAAGAGACATAAGTTTGCTTGGACTTCAAAAATAATTTCAAACTAAGTGTTTTTCCGCCCTTCTCGTTTGTGAGGAGGGCTTACTTTATGGTAAAATGGTCTTATGAATAAAAGAATGAATGAGTTGGTCGCCTTGCTCAATCGCTATGCGACTGAGTACTATACCAGCGATAATCCGTCGGTTTCAGACAGTGAGTATGACCGTCTTTACCGTGAGTTGGTCGAGTTGGAGTCTGCCTATCCAGATCAAGTGTTAGCAGACAGTCCGACCCATCGTGTTGGTGGCAAAGTCTTAGATGGTTTTGAAAAATACAGTCATCAGTATCCTCTTTATAGTTTGCAGGATGCTTTTTCACGTGAGGAGCTTGAAGCTTTTGATGCGCGTGTTCGTAAGGAAGTGGCCCATCCAACCTATATTTGTGAGCTGAAAATCGATGGCTTATCTATTTCTCTTACTTATGAAAAGGGGATTTTAGTTGCTGGGGCAACACGTGGTGATGGTTCTATTGGGGAAAATATCACAGAAAATCTCAAGCGTGTCAAGGACATTCCTTTGACCTTGCCAGAAGAACTAGATATCACAGTTCGTGGGGAATGTTACATGCCACGCGCTTCTTTTGACCAGGTTAACCAAGCTCGCCAAGAAAATGGAGAGCCTGAATTTGCCAATCCTCGTAATGCGGCGGCAGGAACCTTGCGTCAGTTGGATACAGCAGTAGTTGCCAAGCGCAATCTTGCCACTTTCCTCTATCAAGAAGCCAGCCCTTCAACTCGTGATAGTCAAGAAAAGGTTTTGAAGCACCTAGAACAGCTTGGTTTTGTAGTCAATCCTAAGCGAATTTTGGCTGAAAGCATGGATGAGATTTGGAATTTTATTCAAGAAGTAGGACAGGAACGGGAGAATCTGCCTTATGATATCGATGGAGTGGTAATCAAGGTAAATGACCTAGCAAGCCAAGAAGAACTTGGTTTTACCGTTAAGGCTCCAAAGTGGGCAGTGGCTTACAAGTTTCCTGCTGAAGAAAAAGAAGCTCAACTACTCTCAGTTGACTGGACAGTTGGCCGTACGGGCGTTGTGACTCCAACTGCCAATCTAACACCAGTACAACTAGCTGGTACAACTGTTAGCCGTGCGACTCTGCATAATGTGGATTATATTGCTGAAAAAGATATCCGCAAAGACGACACGGTTATCGTTTATAAGGCTGGAGATATTATCCCTGCTGTTTTACGAGTGGTAGAGTCCAAGCGGGTTTCTGAAGAAAAACTAGATATCCCTACAAACTGTCCAAGTTGTAACTCTGACTTGTTGCACTTTGAAGATGAAGTGGCTCTCCGTTGTATCAATCCGCGTTGTCCTGCCCAAATCATGGAAGGTTTGATCCACTTTGCCTCTCGAGATGCCATGAATATTACAGGGCTTGGTCCATCTATTGTTGAGAAGCTATTTGCTGCTAATTTAGTCAAGGATGTAGCGGATATTTACCGTTTGCAAGAAGAGGATTTCCTCCTTTTAGAGGGGGTTAAGGAAAAGTCTGCTGGTAAACTCTATCATGCTATTCAAGCATCAAAGGAAAACTCTGCTGAAAAACTCTTGTTTGGTTTGGGAATTCGCCATGTAGGAAGCAAGGCCAGTCAGCTCTTACTCCAACATTTCCATTCAATTGAAAATCTGGCTCAGGCAGATCCAGTGGAAGTGGCTAGTATTGAAAGTTTGGGTGGTGTGATTGCTAAGAGTCTTCAGACTTATTTTGCGACAGAAGGCTCTGAAATTCTCCTAAGAGAATTAAAAGAAACTGGGGTCAATCTGGACTATAAAGGTCAGACTGTAGTAGCAGACGCAGTCTTGTCAGGTTTGACCGTTGTATTGACTGGAAAATTAGAACGGCTCAAGCGCTCAGAAGCCAAAAGTAAACTCGAAAGTCTTGGTGCAAAGGTAACAGGCAGTGTCTCTAAAAAGACAGACCTCGTCGTGGCAGGTGCAGACGCAGGAAGTAAACTGCAAAAAGCACAAGAACTTGGTATCGAGGTTCGAGATGAAGCTTGGCTAGAAAGTTTGTAATGATAGTTTAAAACCAGAGTTTAGACAGTATAACTAGTTTGTTAATCGGGACAAAATTAGTCAAAAATTTATTAGTAAAACAGAAACAAATAAAAAAAAGGAAAAATAAAAAATGTATAACTACCCTATGCGCATTCATTACCACCGCAAGAATGGAGAATATGACACTTGCTCTTTTGTAAAAAGTCAGGACCAGCGAATTGATTTACTAACTTACCAAGAAGATTATTTTGGAGCCTTATTTAGCTTTGAACACCCAAGTGCTCATCCCTTAGAAAGCTTGAATTTTGTGGTTCACACCGGCCAAACTAGTAAAGAGTATGCTATCCGTTTTAATCACTATCCCCTCTTAACAGAGGTCTGGATTTTGGAAGGTGATGACAGAATTTATTATTCTGAAAATCCTGCTATTGCCAGTCCTTTCTATAAGAATCAAAATCCTTTTGCCTTTGACAAGGCTATCAATAGCGCTAGTTTCGACCACCACTGGGGCTACCAAGGTGAATTGGGTTGCCGTGTAGAGGACAATCAGGCTCATTTTGCTCTCTGGGCTCCAACAGCGACAGAAGTGCAGGTTGTTGTTTATGAATCAGCTACTAATGATGCACCTGTTTGGAAGACTTTTGTGATGGAGAGAGGCAATAGCTACTCCTATAATCATAAGGACAATACTATTGGTGTCTGGAGTTTGGATGTTGAGGAAGATTTGACTGGTAAGGCTTATCAGTATCAAGTCCAATTCCCTCATCACCAAACACTGACACGCGATCCTTATACCATCGCGACCAGTCCTGATGGCAAACGTTCAGCTATCCTGAGTCATGAAGAAAAGCAAGTTGAAAACTTTGAGGTTAAGCACGGTTCAGAGGCTACTTGGCGCTTGGCAAATCCATGTAAGTCAGTTATTTGTGAAATGCATATTCGTGATTTGACCCAATCACCGACCTCAGGTGTAGATGAACATCTTCGAGGAACTTTCTTGGGTGCTGCTCAGACTGGAACGGTTAACCAGTACGGTCAGTCAACTGCTTTTGATCACATCAAGAAGCTGGGCTACAATTATGTTCAGTTGCAACCAATTGCAGACCGTCATAAAGAATATGATGAAGATGGGAATGTAACCTACAACTGGGGTTATGACCCACAAAACTATAACGCACCAGAAACGAGCCTTTCAACTAATCCAGATGATCCAGCTCAGGTTATTCGTGATTTGAAGACCATGGTTCAAGCTTATCACGATGCAGGTATTGGTGTTATTATGGATGTGGTCTATAACCATACCTTCTCAGTTGTTGATGCACCTTTCCAAACAACTGTCCCTGATTACTATTATCGTATGAATCCAGACGGTACCTTCCAGAATGGAACGGGTGTTGGAAATGAAACAGCCAGTGAACACGAAATGTTCCGCAAGTATATGATTGATTCTCTTCTATACTGGGTGCAGGAATACAACATTGACGGTTTCCGTTTTGACTTGATGGGGATTCATGATGTCAAGACCATGCAGATGATTCGTCAGAGTTTGGATGAAATTGACCCTAACATTATCCTTTATGGAGAAGGTTGGGACATGGGAACAGGTCTTGCCCCTTATGATAAGGCTAAGAAAGACAACGCCTACGAAATGCCAAATATTGGTTTCTTTAATGACAATCAGCGTGATGCTGTCAAAGGTGGAGAAGTTTACGGTGCAATTAAATCAGGTTTTGTCAGCGGTGCTGCGACAGAGCCAATTCTTGCCAAAGCAATCCTAGGCAGTCGTGAATTAGGAACCTATACACATCCAAATCAAGTACTTAACTATGTGGAAGCCCATGACAATTACAATCTTCACGATTTATTGGCAACTCTTCATCCAGACCAAAGTTCAGAACAAATCATGCGCAAGGTTGAGACAGCCACAGCTATGAACCTACTCATGCAAGGGATGGCCTTTATGGAAATCGGTCAAGAATTTGGTCGTACCAAACTAGTTGCGACTGGTGAAAATGGTGAGTTGACCCATGATGATAGAGAGCGTGCTATGAATAGCTATAATGCTCCAGACAGTGTGAACCAAGTGAACTGGGACTTGATTAATGAGCGTCAAGATAGTATTGAGTTTATCCGTCAGATGATTCGATTGAAGACAGGAACCGGTGCCTTTTCTTACCCTACTTATGATGAAATTTACCATCATGTTTTTGTTCATTCAGCAAATGAACATAGTGGTTTGATTGTCTATGAGATTCAAGG
>NZ_DXLC01000121.1:0-7067 GCF_019414905.1 Streptococcus sp.
TGATAAAGGTTGCTAAGAGCATCCAGATAACACGAATGACCTGCTCAGCAATTTGACTCATGGCATAAGGTTTGAGGTTATTCATCCCTTGGAAAAATCCTCGGATAACACTCATAGACGGGAAAATCAAGACTCCCCAAGCCAAGCTCTGCATGATTGGGATTAAGTCTTTGCCCACGCCAGATAAGTCTGCTAGCCAAGGGGCAAAGACATACAAGACCAGAGCAAAGACTAGGCCTAGTCCTGTCATAAAGCCTAAAAAGCTCCGAATCAGGGCAAAGCTATGTTCTTCTTCTCTCATGGTATTGTACTTGGCAACTTGCTTGGCCACCGCAACTGGAATCCCTGCTGTTGAAACCAGCAAAAACCAGGCATAGATATTATAGCCCATGGTAAAAAGACCATTGGCCGTAGCTGCATAAGACCCCATCCAGATGTACCATGGGATAATATAAATAGCCCCGAGTAGGCGACTGATAAAGTTACTAGCCGTTAGCCAAGCAGTCCCCCGTAACATCTGGGCCTGCTGGTGATTATTTTCGTGCGACATAGATTCCTCATTCAATTTTGATAACTAGGAAAAAGTTCCTTATCTTCCATTATAAACTTTTCCTTGTTACTTGTAAATTTACGACTTTCGGTTTACAATAGAAAGTATGATTAAGATTGAAATCGTATTAGATATATTAAAGAAAGATGGTCTCTTCCGTGAGATTATCGACCAAGGACACTATCACTACAACTACAGCGATGTCAGCTTTGACACCATCTGCTATGACAGTCGTAAGGCTAAAGAAAAGAGCCTCTTTTTCGTCAAGGGTGCTGCCTTTAAGAAGGAATTTCTTCTTTCAGCAATCTCTCAAGGACTCGGTTGGTATGTGGCTGAAAAGGACTATGAAGTTGGTATTCCTGCCATTATCGTCAGTGATATCAAGAAAGCTATGAGTTTGATTGCTATGGAATTTTATGGAAATCCACAGGAAAAACTCAAACTCCTTGCCTTTACTGGTACTAAGGGTAAAACAACAGCAGCCTATTTCGCCTATAACATCTTATCTCAAGGGCATCGCCCTGCAATGTTGTCGACCATGAACACAACTCTAGATGGCAAAACTTTCTTTAAATCAGCGTTGACAACCCCTGAGAGTATTGACCTCTTTGATATGATGCATCAAGCTGTGCAAAATGACCGTACCCACCTCATCATGGAAGTCTCCAGTCAAGCCTATCTGGTTAAACGTGTCTATGGCCTAACCTTTGATGTGGGAGTTTTCCTCAATATCAGCCCCGACCATATCGGCCCTATTGAACACCCTAGCTTTGAAGACTACTTCTACCACAAACGTCTCTTGATGGAAAATAGCCGAGCAGTCATCATTAATAGTGACATGGATCACTTTTCTGTCTTGAAAGAACAAGTGGCAGATCAAGAACATGATTTCTACGGTAGCCAGTCTGATAACCAAATCGAGAATTCCAAAGCCTTTAGCTTTTCAGCTAGTGGAAAGTTAGTTGGAGACTATGATATTCAACTCATTGGCCACTTCAACCAAGAAAATGCTGTTGCTGCTGGACTTGCTTGTCTCCGTCTCGGAGCTAGTCTTGAGGACATCAAAAAAGGAATTGCTGCAACCCGCGTTCCTGGCCGTATGGAAGTCCTCACTCAGAAAAATGGAGCCAAGGTCTTCATCGACTACGCCCACAATGGGGACAGTCTCAAAAAACTAATCAAGGTTGTAGAGACTCATCAAACTGGAAAAATTGCTCTGGTTCTGGGTTCGACAGGAAACAAGGGAGAAAGCCGTCGTAAGGACTTTGGCCTCCTCCTCAATCAACACCCTGAGATTCAAGTCTTTCTGACTGCTGATGACCCCAACTATGAAGACCCAATGGCCATTGCAGATGAAATTAGTAGCTACATCAATCATCCTGTTGAAAAAATTGCGGATCGCCAAGAAGCCATCAAGGCAGCTATGGCTATCACAAATCAAGAATTAGATGCAGTTATTATTGCTGGTAAGGGAGCCGATTGCTACCAAATCGTCCAAGGAAAAAAAGAAGCCTATCCAGGAGATGCAGCTGTCGCAGAAAATTATTTATAAGATAGTAAAAAAATCAAGGGAAACGAAACCCTTGATTTTTTCTATCTTTATTTAAAAGCGTTTTTCAAACCTTCAACGGCACCTTCTACAGCACCTTTAGCATCTTCAACTACTTCTTTTGCCTTAGCAACTGTCTTTTCAACAGCGCCTTCTGCTTCAGTCTTGCTATCCTCAGTAACCTTACCAAATCCTTCTTTGATAGCGCCTGTTGCTTGTTCCAATTTGTTTTCAAGTGACATATGATTGTCTCCTTTAGTTTATTCCGATATGTGTTACCGGTTACATATAGTTTATACCGAATACTAAGGAAAGTCAAACAATGTGCTCAGAAACAAGAAATCATGCCAAGTAGAAAGTTAATCTGTCCTTATCAAAATCGACAGCCAACTCATACTTTCCATCTTCATTTTGGATAATATAACCTAGGACAACTAAACTGTCCACAA
Source organism: Streptococcus sp. (assembly GCF_019414905.1). Classification (GTDB taxonomy): domain Bacteria; phylum Bacillota; class Bacilli; order Lactobacillales; family Streptococcaceae; genus Streptococcus. The sequence continues at coordinate 2,549 of NZ_DXLC01000121.1, forward strand.
AGATATCACGGCGTTTCTGCATAAGCTGGTCTTTTTTGAGAAATTTCAACAAAAAAGTCGTCATATACTTGAGAGCATACTCAGGATTGACATCTCCCAAAATGTCATAGAGCTCCTGCTGTTTTTCTGTCAAAGGATACTGATGTTTGACCTTGTAGAAATAATTGGAAAGAGTCATTTTAGTTCGCGCAAAGTCCGTCATTTCAACTAAAATAGCTGCATTAGTTTGATTGCGCAACTCCGTCTCAAAACTCTGCTCCAACAAGGCTTGATAGGCCGAACTATCTTCACTGACAAAAATCTCTTGATCCAGTTCGAGACTATCAAGGGACTCAAGCATAGGAAGATTGAGGTAATAGCGCTTATTTTCCCGTAGAATCAAGCCAGCCTTTATATACTCTTCCATGAGTTTATCAACTGCTACATCTGGAAACTTGGCCTTAATTTCCCGTAGAATCACATCATCATGCTGGTCCAGATAGCGGATCAATTCTCCAAAAAATGGCTGTCTCGTCAAACGAGATGGATTAAAAATCTGAATCATGAAGATTCCTTTCTTTACATTCTAACAGAGGCGATGCTGCCAACTGACTGGGATTGGTCCCAGTTTGGTTCAGAGGAACAGGCAGATCTAGTTCTCTGTAATACTCTCTCCAAAAATCACTAATGTCCTGCTTCCCATCCCCAAATTTCATGGGAATGGTTTCAAAAATCGGTAGGATTTCTGCTATATACTGGGAACAGTAAAAACCATGTCCATCTGGATAGAAAGAAGCATTGTAGGGTGCTCCTAGATGTTTGCAAGCTTTTTCCTTCACTAACCGAATATCTATTTCTGGGTAGACATAGAGGTCGTACAAATGATTGGACTCAAAGAAGTCTGCTGGTTCCTGACAGATAACACCATCCTGTCCACTAGCGTGGTAAATCATCCCATCCAAATAAATGGCAACATGGTTATAGTTGCCTGTGGAAGTCTGGATGGCCTGTCCCGTATCTGACTCATCTCTCACAAAATCATACTCTTCGAAAATCTCTTCAAACCACGTCAGCGTCGCCTTACCGTACTCAAGTACAGCTTGCGGCTAGCTTCCTAGTTTGCTCTTTGATTTTCATTGAGTATCAAATCGCCAGTTTCTAACATGCTTCACTCCTAGAAAAAAAGGAGCCGAAACTCCTTTCGATATAATTCAAACTAGCCTTTCCTAATTTGAATTAACACTCAAAATCTTAAGCATTAAAGCTTTCAGTCAATTGAGGTACCACTTGTTTCTTACGTGAAACGGCACCAGCAAGGAAGGCATGGTTATTTTCAAGTTTGAAGTTGAAGGCTGCTTCAACCTTGCCCATATTAGCACCAAGTGCTAGGATTTCTGAGTTTGAGTTGACGATATCTGTAATCATCAAGACAAAGTCAGAGTAGCCATTTGCTGTGTTAGCAGCTTGCATTGCAGCTTCAATTTCTGCTTGGCGTTCCAATACTTCAGCGATGTCCACTGTGTTTACTTGGGCAACACGGACATTATTTCCGTTCAATTCAAAAGTCTTAGCATCGATGTCAATCAATTCGTCAGCAGATTTGCTAGCCAAGTTGGTACCAGCTTTCAACATAGCCAAACCATATTCTTCCAAGTTTACACCAGCTAATTCAGCCAATTCAGGAGCAATGACTTTATCTGTTGGGTGTGTTGTTGGTGATTTCAAAAGAAGAGTATCTGAAATCAAACCTGAAAGCATCAAACCAGCAAGCTCTTTAGGCACAGCTACACCATGTTCTTTGAACATACGGTAAACGATTGAAGACGCTGATCCAACTGGCTCCAAACGCATGTAGAGTGGGCTTGCAGTTTCAAAGTTAGCCACACGGTGATGGTCCACAACACCATAAACTTCTACTTCAGCGATATCTGATACAGATTGTTGGAATTCATTGTGGTCAGTCAGGATAACTTGCTCTGCGCCTTCTGCTTTAGCAGAAGTGATAACACGCGGTGCTTCCACACCAAAATAGTTCAAGACAAAGGCTGTTTCTTCATTTGGAGTTCCAAGAGCAACAGCTTCCGTATCCAAACCATAAGCTTCTTTTGCAAGGTAGGCAAAGGCTACAGATGACCCGATGGCATCTGAGTCTGGATTTTGGTGACCAAATACTAGAATCTTAGACATGATAATACCTCATTTTGTTTATTCTCTTTATTGTAGCATTTTTTTCGCTTTTTGACAAAAGTAAGAGGAGTCAAAGGACTCCTCACGATTCTTCAAAATAACTGAGTAAATTTCTATCTTGATTTTCAGATAAAAATTCTTCCTTCTGTGACCTCTTCTTACGCTTGAGAAGGGCTTCTGCTGACATGGCTTCTTCCTTACTGGCAAAACCTTGAGCATAGATAAGTTTGACTGGCAAGCGTGCTCGTGTGTATTTGGCTCCCTTCCCACTATTGTGAACAGCGAGGCGTCTTCTCACATCAGTCGTATAGCCTGTATAGTAGGATCCGTCACGGCACTCCAGCACATACATATAAGCCTTATGATCCATAATAAATCTCTTCAAGTTCAGGCGTATAAGAGCCATCATCATTGTGAACAATGAGAGGTGGTAAAACCTTAAAGCCGCTTGTCGAGCCATCCTTGATAGCCTCAATCAAAAGCATATTAGCTTCCTTTTCCTTTTTTGGATAGACAAATTGCAGGCGCTTAGGCGCTAGATTATGCCGTTGTAACGTATCTAAAATATCCAGAAGTCGATCAGGACGATGAACCATGGCCAAACGCCCATTAGATTTGAGAATACTCTGGGCACTACGACAGATTTCCTGCAAATTGGTCGTGATTTCATGGCGCGCCAAGAGATAATGTTCGCTCTCGTTCAGGTTTGAATGAGGATCCACCTTGAAATAGGGCGGATTACACAAAATCATATCCACCTTACTCCCCTGAATGTGAGCAGGCATATTTTTCAAATCATCACAGATGACCTGCATCTGCTCTTCCAAACCATTCAAACGGACAGAGCGTTCAGCCATATCCGCCAAACGCTCCTGAATCTCAACAGCCAATATCTGCGCTTGAGTACGAGTGCTAGCAAAAAGTCCCACTGCTCCATTACCAGCGCAGAAATCCACTATCAAGCCCTTCTTAGGAAAACGTGGAAAGCGTGACAAGAGAACACTATCCACCGAATAGCTAAAAACCTCTCTATTTTGAATAATTTTGATATCTGTTGAGAAGAGCTGGTTAATGCGCTCTCCTGATTTTAATAATTGTTCTTCTTCCATGGTTCTATTATAGCAAATTTATATTAACATTACAAAAGATAGAGATTTCTAACTAGTGCTTCTGCTTCTTCAAATGTTGAAGGGCTTCCTTGGTCCAAATTGGCATCATTCGTTTAAGAGGCGCAAAGCCGTAGTTAAAACGGTCGCTTGAAAAGCGTCTCCGTCTAGGAAACTGGTGCTTTTCCTCCTCTAAAGTGCGGATAGAAAGACTAGCTTTTCCTGTAAATTCATCTAAATCCACTACTTGAACTTGAACTTCTTCATCGACTTTCAAGGCGTCATGAATATTTTCAATAAATCCTGTTCGAATCTCTGAAATGTGAATCAGCCCCGTATCACCCGTTTCTAGCTCAACAAAGGCACCGTAGGGCTGAATCCCTGTAATACGGCCCTTTAGCTTATCACCGATTTTCATCTTAGTCCTCGATTTCAATTGTTTCAATCACGACATCTTCAACTGGCTTGTCCATAGCCCCTGTCTCAACAGCAGCAATAGCGTCCAAAACAGCGTAAGAAGCTTCATCAGCTAGCTGACCAAATACAGTGTGACGGCGGTCTAGGTGAGGAGTTCCACCTTGCTCTGCATAGATTTCTGCGATCGGTTCTGGCCAACCACCACGAGCAATTTCTTTCTTAGAGTATGGCAAGTGTTGATTTTGGACGATAAAGAACTGGCTGCCGTTGGTATTTGGACCAGCATTGGCCATGGAAAGAGCACCGCGAATATTGTAAAGTTCTTCTGAGAATTCATCTTCAAATGATTCGCCGTAGATTGACTCGCCACCCATACCAGTTCCAGTTGGGTCTCCACCTTGGATCATAAAGTCCTTGATAATACGATGGAAAATGACTCCATCATAGTAGCCATCTTTTGAAAGAGCAACAAAGTTAGCAACTGTTTTAGGAGCATGTTCAGGGAAGAGCTTGATACGCAAGTCTCCGTGATTGGTCTTAATGGTCGCAAGAGGACCTTCTACTGTTTCAATGTCTACTTGTGGGAAATGCAATTCTTTTTCTACCATACCAAATCCTTCTAAGGCATCAAAAATGCCATCTTCTTCTAATGTTTTTGTAACATAATCTGCTTTTTCTTTGATTTCGTCATGAGAAATCCCCATAGCAACACTAATACCTGCATAATCAAAGAGCTCTAAATCGTTAAGACCGTCTCCAAAGACCATGACGTTCTCAGGTTTAAGACCTAAATGTTCTACAACTTTTGCTACACCAGCTGCTTTTGAACC